>JBKJOI010000342.1:0-3839 GCA_046595695.1 Haliangiales bacterium
GCGGCATCGGCATCACCATCCTCGAGGGCTGGGGCATGACCGAGACCTGCGCGGCGGGCACGATCAACCTGCCCGGCGCGGTGCGCTTCGGCTCGATCGGCCGGCCGCTGCAGGGCGTCGAGATGCGCCTGGACACCGACGGTGAGATCCTCATCCGCGGCAAGAACCTGTTCGCCGGCTACTACAAGGAGGAGCAGGCCACCAAGGAGTCGTTCACCGACGACGGCTACTTCCGCACCGGTGACATCGGCCGCGTCGACGCCGACGGCTACTGGTACATCGTCGATCGCAAGAAGGACATCATCATCACCGCCGCGGGCAAGAACATCGCGCCGCAGAACATCGAGAACCTGGTCAAGACCGACCCGCGCGTCTCGCAGATCGTCGCCATCGGCGATCGGCAGGCGTACCTGGTCGCGCTGGTGGCGCTCACGCCCGAGGCGCGCCAGGGCAAGTCCGAGCCCGAGCTGCAGAAGATCGTCGAGTCGATCCTGGCCGACAAGAACAAGGATCTGGCCAGCTACGAGCGCATCAAGAAGTTCCGCCTGCTGCCCACCGAGCTCACCATCGAGGCCGGTGAGGTCACGCCGACCCTCAAGATCAAGCGCAAGGCGGTCAGCGAGAAGTACGCCGCGCTCATCCTCGAGATGTACGCGGAGAAGAAGGGCGACGACCGGGCGACGGCCTAGCCGCTCGGCGCCGTCCGGCAGCCCCCTTGGTTCATCTCTACCTCGTCCTCGCCCAGCTCTGCTTCGCGTCCTTGTCGATCGCCGGCAAGCTCGCGTTCGATCCCGAGCACCCCATCCCGCCCAACGCGCTCGTGCTCACGCGCATGCTGGGCGGCGCGATCGTGTTCTGGGTGGTGGCGCGGCGGCGCGGGCCGCTGCGCGTGGACGGCAGCGATCGCGTGCTGCTGGTCACCTGCGCCATCCTGGGCGTGGTTCTCAACCAGGTGCTGTTCATCAATGGTCTGGCCCGCACCACGGCGATCAGCGCCAGCCTCATCAGCGCGACCATCCCGGTGTTCGCCGCCTGCTTCGCGGTCGTGCTCGGCCGCGAGCGCTTCCGCTGGGTGCGCGCGCTCGGCATCGCGCTGGCGATGAGCGGCGTGCTGGTGCTCTTCGACGTGCGCGACCTGTCGACCAGCCGCGAGCACCTCATCGGCAACGTCATGTGCGTGGTCAACTGCGCGTCGTACGCCATGTTCCTGGTGCTGGTGCGGCCGCTGGCGGCGAAGTACCGGCCGATGAACCTGATCGCCATGATGTTCGTCGTGGCGCTGGTAGCCTTCAGCCCGCTCGGGCTGGCCGCCTGGTCAGAGCTCGCGCCGCGGCTGCGCTGGCAGGACGTGGCGCTGCTCGGCTTCATCGTCGCGGTGCCCACGGTGGGCGCTTACGCCTTCACGCAGGTGGGCCTCGAGCGCACCGAGTCGTCGCTGGTCGCGACCTACATCTATCTGCAGCCGCTGTTCGCGACGCTCGGCGCGGTGGTGATCCTGGGCGAGCGGGTGCGGCCGGCCGCGGCCGTGGCCGCCGGGCTCATCTTCCTCGGGGTGTACGTGTCGACCCGAACAGGGCGAGGCGAACCCCCGCCGCCAGCCACGCGCCGCGACCCGGATCCTCCCAGCCGCCCTGGCAGTACAGCGACAGCGGCAGGTCGTTGACCGCGACGACGACCCGCTCGACCCCCGCCGACGCGATCAGCGTCCCGTTCCAGTCGCTCGTGCTCGACCACCTTGGCCCGGCCTCGAGCTCCAGATCGAGCACGGTGAGCCCGTCCTTCGACTCGAGGTGCAGCCCGAGCACGCCGAGCGAGAAGGGCGCGACCTGGTGCTCGGCCACCGACGCGTCGTCCTCGGCGGTGTCGGCGACTATGTCCCAGCGCGCCGCGGTGCCGAAGACGAGGCGGCGACCGAACGCGCCCGAGCGAGTCACCTCGAACAGCAGCGCGGCGCGCACCACGCCGACCCGGACGAGCGGCTCGCCGTGCGTGGCCACGAAGCTGCCCAGCGTGACCTCGGTGCCGATGTCGAAGGGCAGGAACAGCTTCTTCGGTGGCGACGTCGGCAGCATGATGTGGCCGTCGCGCGAGTGGCGCAGGAAGCGGCCGCGGTAGAGCGCGCCGCGCGCCTGCCCCTGGCCGCCCTCGCCCAGGGCGTCGTACGAGCCCTCGACCAGGCCGTGCTCCATGCGCCAGCTGATGCCGGGATCGTCGGTGGTGACGACGTGGCGCAGCGCGATCGCGCCGCCCACGCCGCCGTAGCCGGCGTGCAGCACCAGCCGGTTGCCCGGGTCGAAGCAGATCGGGAACGAGTCGTCGGCCGGGCCCGCGGTGCAGACCGGATCGGCGACGGCGACGCACGGCGCGAGCAGCGCCACCAGGAGGGCGGTCGCGACCGCCGCGAGCGGGCGCAGCGCCCTGTGCGCGAGCGAGCGCAAGCTAGCGGGCCGGCGCCCACAAGGACAGGCGCACGCCCGCGGTCGCGCGCAGGTCCCAGCCGGCGTCGACGCCCGGCACGTCGTCGCGGTACTCGGCCTCGCTGGCGACGCGCAGGGTGACCGGCTGGTCGTTCACCGCGACCATGATGACCTCGTAGGCCAGGCGCATTTGCGCGCGCCGCGCGCTCTTGCGCACGTCGGCGGCCTCGCCCAGGTACTGCGGGCGCTCGACCTGACCGACGAAGGTGATGTGGTGGAAACCGTCGCCGTCGAGCGTGAGATCCACGTCGACCGCGCCCGCCGGGCTGATGGCGTCGCGATCCATGCCGCCCGCCATCGGGTCGACGTAGGCGCGCTCGACGCCGGCGCCGCCGCGCAGGCGCACGAACGACGACATGTCGCGCGAGCGCCAGACGTCCCAGGTCGCGTGCACGGTCATGTAGCGCCACAGGCTCTCGCTGCGATCCGGCGCGACCTCGTCGACCTCCAGGTGGCCGAGCTCGACCCAGGCGCCGACGTGCGCGCCGATGTCGTAGCGGCGCGGCTTGCCGAAGAAGGTCGTGAAGCGCACCAGCGGGATCTGCGAGCGGCGCGAGAAGTCGTAGTGCACCAGCACCGCGTCGGCGCCGAAGGGCGCGAGCTGCACCTCGCCCTGCACGAGCCGCAGGCGGTGGCGGTAGCCCGACTTCTGCGAGCCGGTGGTGTGCTCGAATTCGAGCAGGCCGAAGTCGAGCGCGGCGCGATCGTAGGCGCCGTCCTCGCCGCCGGCGTCGTGCAGGAGCGGCGCCCAGCTCACCCCGGCGTAGAGCCGCTTGTGCAGATCGAAGGTGATCTGGAAGACGCGGCCGCGCCGGTCGCGCATCCAGCCGCGCGGCGCGTCGGGGATGGCGGGGATGAGCGTGAAGCCCTTGGCGCGCAGCCCGTCCTGATCGAAGGTGCCCTCCGCGACGCAGCTGCGCGCGCGCTCGAGCGGGCGCGTCCAGTTGCCGTCGGCGTCGAGCTCGCTGTTGGGCGCGTACAGGCAGACCTTGGCCTTTGAATTCGGATCGTCCTCGTCGGTGCATTGCACCCGCCAGATCCGGCCGTCGCCGTCGGTGAGGCACTGGATGGAGCGGGCGGCGTCGAGGTGCGCCGGTTCGTCGTCGTCATTTGCGGCGCTGGCGTCACGCACGAGGGCGGGACACACGAACACCGTTGCCACCGCCGCCAGGGCGGTAGCCCACCTTGCTCTTCGCATTCGGACCTCCGCGCCGCTGTGCTGCAAGCCACGTTCCCCGCCGGCGCCGACGCGCCTACGCGGGCTTGCGTGGCCCGGGCACGGCAGGGTCTGGCAACCCGCGTAGGCGCGTCGGCGCCGGCGGGGAACGTGGCTTGCAGCACAGCGGCGCGGAGGTCCGAATG
>JBKJOI010000354.1:0-9967 GCA_046595695.1 Haliangiales bacterium
GCAGCTGGTACAGCTGGCCGCCCGAGGCCGCGATGGCCACGGTCTTGGGATTGATGTCGAGCCGCTGCCAGCCGGTGCAGGAATCTCCGCTGCACGGGGTGCCGGTGTAGCGCCAGATGCCGCCGTCGTTGTGCAGCTGGTAGAGCGCGTTCCCGTCGGCGGCGATCTCCACGGTCTTGTCGTTGCGGTCGAGGCGCTGCCAGCCCGGGCACGAGTCACCGGTGCAGGGCGTGTTGGTGTATTTCCAGATCCAGCCGTCCTGGTGCAGCTGGTACAGGTTGCCGCCGCCCGCCTCGATGTCGATGGTCTTGGGGTTCGTGTCCAGCTTCTGCCAGCCCGGGCACGACTCGCCGCTGCAGGGCGTGCCGGTGTAGCGCCAGATCGCGCCCGTCTTCGGGCCCGCGGGCGCTGCCTGGCCGGTGTACTCGGTCACGCTGCAGCCGGTCGGCAGGGTATCGTTGTCGCGGAACGCCGTTGCACACTTCTGGATCTCCTTGGCGGCCAGATGGTTGCTCTCGTTGTAGAACGTGCTGGTTGGCAGCATCCAGATGCGAGAGTTCGGGCCATGCGGGTTCTTGCTCGCCTCGCTGGTGGCGGTGGCGCGCAGGCCGAGGTCCATGGACGTGCCCGCGCTGGTGCGGACGTTGTTGAAGCCCATCCGGTGGCAGCCGTTACAGGTGTTGCCCGCCACCTCGACCTTGAAGACCTTCCACGCCGCGAAGTCGTTGCCGACGAAGCGATAGGGCTGGTCCTTGTTGAAGGTGACGTCCTGGGCACCGGGAAGCCGGTCCGCTCCGGTGACCTGGCTCAGGTACGGCGAGCGGATGATCGGGCCGTTGTCGTGGCAGCCGGCGCACCCGACGCCCGCGGTCGCGGCCGGAGTCTCCCAGGACCAGGCGCTGGTGCCGCGCGAGGGCGCCTTGACGTTGCCGTCGAGGCCGCTCCGGATGGGCGACTGGTAGAAACAGGTCGCACCGTTGTGCTTGTTGTACTGGATCACGGCGATATCCCCGTACTTGCCGGCGACGTCGCCCTTCTTGCGGCAGTGCGCGACGACGTACGCGTCGGCGTTGTTGGTGAGCACCTGGAAGCGGCTGTCGGGGTCGCACGCCTTGTTCAGGCGGTTGGGCTGGTCGCACTTGCCGTCGGCGAAGTGGGTGGTCGGCACCTTCGTGCCCTCGTCGCAGTTGAAGTCGGGCACGGTGACGCCGATCTCGGCGTCGCACTTGGCGGCGTACTGCTCGAGCGTGTCGCTCTCCAGGGCGAACGACCGCTCACCGATCGACTCGTCGTGTGGCGACATCGGGTCGACGCCCGGGAGCACTTCTCCGGCGTCGCAGGCAGACAGGGTCAGGGCCATCAAGGCGGTCGCGAGGAGGAGGGTTGGGTTGGGACATCGGCTGGGTCTGATCATCAGGAGGCCTCTCGTTCGTTCGTTCGCTCGTTCGTTCGGCTCGGCGCGGCTCGCGCGTGGCGGTGCACGCACGCACGCGCTCCCTCAAGCAAGCCGCGGGCCGCGGACGGTCGAGCCGCTTTCCTCGCCAATCCGGCAGGTTGCACATCGAGCGACACGATCCGCGTGTCACTGCTGTGTCGCCGACACCGATCCAGACGTGTCGGTGCTAGCCCGGCAGGCGGGCGTGGAGACCGGCTGCGCCGGTGCTACATTCGCCGCATGCCGCTTCGCAAGATCGCCCAGATCGGCCACCCGGTGCTGCGCCAGCAGGCGCGCGCGCTCACCCGCGAGGAGCTGCTCGCGCCCGCCACGCAGGCGCTCATCGACGACATGATCGACACCATGCGCGACGCACAGGGAGCCGGCCTCGCCGCCATCCAGGTCTACGAGCCGGTGCGCATCGCCGTGATCGAGGTCGGCCACAACCAGCGCTACCCGTACAAGCCGCCCATCCCGCTGACGATCCTGGTCAACCCCGAGCTCTCGCCGGTGCCCACCGAGGTCGACGGCGACTCCGCGATGTTCGACAACTACGAGGGCTGCCTGAGCGTCCCGGACCTGCGCGGCGTCGTGCCGCGCCTGACCCAGATGCGCTCCCGCTCGTGGGATCGCCACGGCAACCCGGTGGACCGCGTGGTCAGGGGCCTCGAGGCGTGCACCTACCAGCACGAGGTCGATCACCTGGACGGCGTGCTGTTCGTCGACCGCGTGATCGACAAGCGGTCCTTCTCGACCTGGAAGGACTGGGAGCGTTTCCACCGCGAGCCGTTCGTGGCGCGCGTGAAGGAGCTGGTCGCAAGGTACGGCAGCTAGCCCAGCTCGCTGGCCGCCCTAGTCGGCGCCGGCCGCCTTCACGCGCAGGCCCGCCTTCTCGAGCAGCTTGTACAGGTACTTGCGCTCCAGCCCGGCGACCCGCGCGGCCTCGGAGAGGTTGTCGCCGTGCCGCACCAGCAGGTCGGCCAGGTACTCGCGCTCGAAGCGCGTGATGAGCTCGTCCTTGGCCTCGTGGAACGGACGATCGGCGCGCGCGGGCGCCGCGCCAGTCGGCGGCGGCGAGGTCGTGCTCGCCGCGCGCAGCAGGATGGGCATCTCCTTGAAGGTCGCGGCGGGCGGCGCCAGCGCGACCGCGCGCGCGATCACGTTGCGCAGCTCGCGCACGTTGCCCGGCCAGCCGTAGGCGAGCAGCTTGTCGAGCCCGGGCCCGCGCAGCTCGGTGGCGGCCGAGGGCGCGCCCGCCTTGTCGAGGAAGCGCCGCACCAGCTCGGGGATGTCCTCGCGGCGCTGGCGCAGGGGCGGCAGGTGCACCTCGACGACCGCGAGCCGGTAGTAGAGATCGCCGCGGAACGCGCCGCGCGCGACCTCTTGCCACAGGTCGCGGTGCGAGGCCGCGACCACGCGCACGTCGTAGCGCTCGTTCTTGCGCGCGCCCAGCGGCGTGACCTCGCCGGCCTCGAGCAGGCGCAGCAGCTTGGGCTGCAGCGGCAGCGGCAGGTCGCCGATCTCGTCGAGGAACAGGGTGCCGCCGTGGGCTTGCGCGAACGCGCCTACGCGGTCGCCGATCGCGCCGGTGAACGCGCCCTTCACGTGGCCGAACAGCTCGCTCTCGATCAGCGTGTCGCTGGCCGCGCCGCAGTCGAAGACCACGAACGGCCCCTGCTTGCGCGGGCTGTGATCGTGGACCGCGCGCGCCGCCAGCTCCTTGCCGGTGCCGCTCTCGCCGTGCAGCAGCACCGTCGCGCTGCCGCTCGCCGCGCGCTCGAGCACCGCGTAGATCCGGCGCATCGCCACCGACTCGCCGGCCATGGCGCCGAACGCGGTACGCGCGCTGGGCGGAATGTCGATCGCCGTCTCGGCCGGCGCGAGCTGCAGCAGCGTGGTGCCCACGCGCAGCATGCCGCCGAGCGGCACGGTCGCGCGCTGCAGCTGCGCGCCGTCGAGCCAGGTGCCGTTGCGCGAGCCCAGGTCGGCGATCTCGAAGCCGCCCTCGACCGGCTTGACGGTGAAGTGCCGGCCCGAGACCGCGGGATCCTTGAGCACGACGTCGCAGGTCGCGTCGGCGCCCACGACCACGCCCACCGGGGGTAGCGCGACCTCGAGGCCGGCGTCGGCGCCGTGCATGACGCGCAGGCGGGACGAGGCCACGCCGGGATGCCTGTCGATCTGGTTGGTGACGCGGGTGATCAAGAGACCCAAGTATACGCCGGCAGTCGGGTCGTCTAGCACCCAGGCCCGACGCCGGCGCCCCTGATTCCGCGCACTTGGTCGCTGGCCCGACGGTTGCTCCTGCAGCACGCGTCCGTCAACGAAAGGGAAACCCATGCGCATCGTCACCATCATCTTCGCGACCCTCCTCCTCCTCGGCGCCACCGGCCTCGGCCTGCTCGGGACCAACCGCAGCATCAAGGACGCCAAGGACATCGACTCGATCTACAAGCCGGTCAAGACCGAGATCGCGGCCGCCGCCGCCGCCGGCGACAAGAGCGCCAGGAATCTACAGAGCATCGGCGAGAAGACCGGCGCGCTGCGCGCGGGCGCGGTCGCCTTCGCACTCGCCTCACTCGCGTCGCTCGCGCTGCTCATCATGACCTACGTGAACAAGAAGGTGAACGTGGGCGCCGCCCTGGTCGTGCTGCTGGCGCTGGCCGCGATCGTGATCAACCCGCAGTACGACCTGGGCCCGTTCGCGCCCGCGTCGGCGCGCTCGCTCGCCTACGTCGTCGGGGTCATGGCGGCGCTGGGCGCGGCGTGCGCGTACGGTGCCGCGGCGCTCAAGAGCCGCGCCACGGCCTGAGCGGCTGGTCCATGGCGCATCTCACCAGGGCAGTTGCGCCGCCGCCACGCTTGGTGGCTGCGGCTCCTGCCGCTGGCTAGCCTCGCCGTCATCGCATTTGCGCGTCGCATGCCCACTCAATGCAGCAGAATTACATTAAGTGAAAACTGGCACGTGAGCTGCTTCTTATCGAGTTGCCGAGCCGCCGCCGGGATATCGCAAGGAGAAGTACATGCGACATCTGACCCTCTGCCTCTCGACCTCGCTCATGCTCGTGGCCTGCGACCCGGGCGTCTACGACCCCACGGTCACCATCACGGCCCGCTCCGGCGGCCAGGAGATCGTGCAGGAGGCGTCCTACGCCGAGATCGTGGCGCCCGCGCTGCGCGAGCTCCCCGAGCTGCGCGCCGACGGTCACGCGACGACGGATCCGGCAGTTCTGTGGACCGGCTCGCGCTTCGAGCTACCGCGCGCCTCGAGCGACGGCAGCGTGGCCACCACACCGGGCCGCCTCACGGTCACGCGCGACGAGCTCGTGCTCGTCGGCGACAGGGTCGTGGTCACTCGTTCGGCCGACTTCAGTGCCCTCGTCGTGAAGACGGGGGTCGAGACCATCGAGGTCGATGTCGACGGCATCGAGGACCAGGCGACGCGGGCACGGTTGCTCGGCCATCTCGCAGCTGGATTCCTGGGCGCCGAAACCGCGCCGACGGTGACGACGGCCGGGTTCGGCGCCACCGCCACCCTGGTCGCGCTCGGCATCGGCTACGCCACGTGCGTCGCCGGTGGGACCTCGCTCTGCGGCAACACGGCCTACCGCCTGTGCGGGAAGACCACGCAAGAGTTCGCCGTGATCTGCGGCGCCGGATGGGACGTCGACAAGAAATTCCAGCTCGGCTTCAAGTGCAGCTTCCGCTGCAAGTAACGTGGCGAAAACCTGCGCGCTTCCGGCCCGCGCCTCACGGCCCGGTGATCGCGACGTCGAACGTGAGCGAGCTTACCCGCGTGACGCAGCCGTCGTCGACCGGGGTGCTCGCGTACGGCGGGCCGCTGGCGAGCGTCACGTGCTCGAAGCCGACGTCGATCAGCCTGCCGGTGAGCTGCCCCGAGACCGCCTCGAGCTCTAGGATCCCGTCGGTGGCGAAGTAGACCTCGGCCGGCACCCCCGCCCCGTCCACATCCGCGAGCACCATCAGGCACAGCGCGCAGAACTGGTTCTGCAGCTGGTTGCCCGAGAGGCTGAACTGTCCCGGCATGACGCCGTCGATGAACGGGCCGCGGCCGGCGACCAGCCGCACCTGCAGGCGATCCGGCGGCACCAGGGTGTCGAGCTCGAGCTCCACCGTGATCACACCGGCGGCGTCCTTCACGGCGCCCGCGCTCACGGCCGGCGGCGCGATGAACGTGCGCGGCACCGGGCAATCGGTGCGCGCGTCGGCGGGTGGCCCGGGCGGTGCATCGGCGGTCGGCGCCGCGTCGGCCCCGCCGGGCACACCGTCGTCGTCGCAGCCGGCGGCGCCCGCGAGCACGGCCAGCGTCGCGAGAGCCAGGTGAACCGTGGGCTGCGCGCGCCTCAACAGGTTCGATGGTACACCCAACCGCGACGAGCGGTCGGCGCGGGACCTGCCGCCGGTGAGCTAGGCCGCGGCCGCCCCGGCCGCCCCGGCCGCGCGGGGCCGACGCTCCGCGTACAGCTTGTCGCGCCAGGCCAGCAGGTCGGGGTACTCGCCGGCGAGCGGGCCGTGCGTCCACGCCGCGCGCGTCGCGGGGCCCAGCCTGATGGCCGGGTGCTCGACCGGGCGGATGCCCTGCAGCGACACCGCGATGGTGATGTCGGCGAAGGTGAAGCCGACGTCGAGCATCGTCGTCGCACCGGTCGCCAGGCGCGCGCGCACGACGTCGAGCACCGAGCGCATGGTGCGCTCGGCGCCCGCCGGATCGTTCGCCATCGCCGCGTACTTCTTGCCGACGAAGCGTGTCGCGGTGCGCGCCACTGGATCGAGCAGCCCACGCAGCACGGCCGGGATCGCCTTCGGGAGGCTCTCACGCCGCGCCGCCTTGTCGGCGAGCAGGCGCGGCAGGAGCAGCTTGCGCCCGGCCTCCAGCAGATCGTTCGAGCGCGTCGTCCACCGATCGACCTCGCGCTCGGCGCCGCGCGGGAAGAGCGGCGTGCCGGTGCCGATCGCGTCGGCGTGGCGCGCGATGTCCACCGAGTCGAAGAAGGTGCGCGCACCGTCGACGTAGATCGGGATCGACAGCTTGCCGCGCAGCTTGCGGAGGCGTAGCCGCAGGAGCGGCTCGCCGAGCATGACCACATGCTCCTCGCGCCGGTACTGGATGCCGTGGTGGTCGAGCGCCCAGCGGGCGCGCTCCGACCAGGGAGAGAACGAGGTGAGGTGGAGCGTCGGCGTCGGCGGCTTGGCCATCGGCCGGGATACTACTCCACGATCAGCACGGCTCCCGCGCCACGCCCGAACGTCTCGGGGTGGTACATCTCCTCGGCCTTGGCCGGCGGCACGACGAACCGGCCCGGCGTGGTCGCGAGCGCGACGTACGAGTAGGTGTGCACGCCCTCCCAGAGCAGCGTCGTGAACGCCTCGACGCGCTCGTCGCGCAGGTTCTGGTGCTGGTACCAGGGGCGCGACCACCACCAGTAGCCGCTCTTGTTGGCGGCGTCGCTGGGATCGGCGGGCACCTCGCCGCTCGTCGCCAGCGCCGGGTTCAGCGGCTCGAGGCCGGCAGGCAGCGGATCCACGAGCGCCACGTGGTAGCGCCGCGCCGGCGCGACCATGGTCAAACGCACGCGCACGCGCGCACCCGCGCGCACGCGCCAGGTGCCGTCCTTGTCGCGACGCACGTCCTTCGCGTCGTCGACCGCCTCGTAGACGCGCTGCACGGTGAAGCCGGCCTCGTAGGGCGGCAGCGTGAGATCGCTCGGCGCGTAGCGCAGGCCGAGGCGGTAGTACAGCCGACCCGGGCCCTCCTTCTGCAGCACCAGGTCGGCCTTGCCGCCGGGCAGCTTGGCCAGCCACGCCATCGGCACCATCGTGTACGCGCGGTCGGTCGAGCGGCCCTTGAAGGCGTGGTCGCCGACGTACGACGAGCCCAGCCACGCGCGCGCCACGAAGTCGGGCTCGACCTTCTCGTAGGCCTGGAAGTACTGGTCGAGCGCGATCAGCACGAACGCGTTCTCCTGGGTGCTGGCCCAGCGGCCGGCGGTGCGGTGCGCGAGCAGGCCCTCGACCAGCTTGGGGATGAGCTCGGACTGCGGCTGATCGAGGATGAGCGCCTCGAGCAGGAGGGCGTCGACACGGCGGTCCGAGTGCAGGAGCACGTAGCCACCGTCGGAATACGAGGTCGTGAAGTGCGCCGCGCCGGCGGTCTCCTCGACGCGATTGGCGACCAGCTTGCGGATGGCCGCCACCTGCGTCTCCGACGCCTTGTCGCCGTGCAGGACCACCCACAACCACGCGACCGCCTCGAGCGGCAGCTTCTCGACGCCGCCGGCCTCCTGGATCAGGCGCCGCGCCCGCGAGGGGTCGACGTCGCCGAGCGCCTTCCGCACGTACAGTGCGTACGCGATGATCGAGCGGCGCGCGTCCTTGTCGTACCAGCCGGGTAGGTACGACTCGATGCTGCGCAGGTAGTACCCGGCGCGGCGCATGGTCTCATCGGTGACCGCGTACTTCTTGGCCTTGGCGCGGGCGAGCGCGTGCGCCACGTGGATCGACAGGTACGGGGTGCTGTGCTCGCCGCGCTTCCAGAAGCCCCAGCCGCCGTCGTAGTTCTGCAGCTTGTCGAGCCGCTCGAGGTCGAGCGCCACCGACTTCTCCATCACCGCCGCGGCCGGCAGCTCGGGCGACTTGAACGCGGTCAGCACGTCGCGCAGCACCGCGATCGCCATCACCCGCGACGAGACCTGCTCGGCGCAGTCGTACGGGTAGCGCACCAGGTAGACCACCGCGTCGGTGAGCGCGTGCAGCGCCGTCGACGAGGTGGTGACCTCGAGGCCGCCGAACTCGGTGACCACCTTCTTCGGCATGACGAACGGCTGGGTGACCACGCCCTCGTCGACGACGCCGTAGACCGCGAACGCCTCGGTGGTCGCGGGCGTCCACACCGGCAGCGCCAGCTCCGCCGCGTCGCTCCAGCGGCCCGCGACCGCGACCAGCTGGAAACGCGCGGTGCCGGCGAGCGCGGCCGCCGCCGGGAAGCGGATCTCCACGCGATCGCCGGCGGGCACCATGACGCGCTTGCCGCGCGGGCCCGACAGCCTCGCGTTCGACGCGCGCACCGCCACGGTGACCTCGAGCGGCTGCTCGCCCTGGTTCTGCAGCACCACCGGCAGCTCGAAGCGATCGCCGAAGTTGAGGAAGCGCGGCGGCGAGGGCCGCAGCATGAGCGGCAGGCGCGCGGTGATGGTCGCCTCGCCCTGGCCGAAGCGCTGGCCGCCCGAGACCGCCACCGCCATGACGCGGTAGCGGGTCAGGCTGTCGGGTAGCTTGAGCTTCACGACCGCGCGGCCGTTGCCGTCGGTGGCCACGGCGGGCGAGAACAGCGCGAGCGCGTTCATGTCGGTGCGCAGGCGCACCGGCGCGTCGGGCTCGGCGCTGCCGTCGTCGGCGTCGGGCATGCTGCTCTTGCCGGCGACGCTCTTCTTGCGGTCCTTCGACTTCTCCTCGGCATGCTCGCGGCGGGCCATCTTGGGCTTCGCGGGCGACGCCAGGCGGCCGCGCACGCTGCCGCCGTTGCGTGAGTTCCCGGTGCGCTCCTCGTCGGCCTCGAAGTCGTCCCCCGTCATCTCGCCGGCCTCGTTCAGCGCGCTCGCGAGATCGGGGCGGGCCAGGATCACCAGCTCGCGGTTGTGCAGGTCGGAAACGCCCGACGGGCGCGGGCCGTAGAACACCGCGACCGGATCGGGCAGGCGGTAGCCGGTCAGCGCCAGCACCGCCTCGTCGACGACCACGATGGCAACCTCGCCGCCCGCGACCGGCTTGCCGGCGGCGTCGGTGAGCTCGACGGTGACCGCGGTCTCGGCGCCCGGCTCGAGCGTCTCGGCGGCTGGCTTGACCGACAGGCCGAGCGTGCGCGCGAGCGGCGGCACGCCCAGCACGACCTCGCCGGTGGCGAACGCCGGGCGCGGCGGCAGCCTGGCGTCGGCCTCACCCGCGTCGCTCGTGCGCGGCGCCTGGCCGGCGAGATCCACGTGCACGAACAGGTTGGGCACGTGCCGCTCGTCGATCTTCACGCGCAGCGTGTGGGTCGGGCCGGTCATGGTGAAGCGCTCGGAGTGCAGCACGCCCGAGCGGCGCACGGTCATGACGCCCTCGGCGGGGAACCAGGGCGCGATCACCAGGATCTCGGCGGTCTCGCCGGCGCGGTAGTCCTTCTTGTCGGAGAGCACGCGCGCCTCGTCGGCGCCGAGGCCGCGATCGGGCGTGTCGTTCGTGCCGGTGACCCACACGTTGACGCTGGTGAGGCTCTTGCGACCGCGCTCGTCGGCGACGATGGCGCGGATGCGGTACTGGCCGCCCGTCTTCGCGCGCAGCTCGCAGCGCGCCTCCTTGTCGGCGGAGACCACGGTGCAGCTCTGGGCGTCGACCTCGACCTGCTTCCACTCGCCGGCCTCCTCGGCCCAGTCGAGGCGCACGGCGCCGATGGCGAGTTCGCGGCCCGCGACCAGCTTGCCGTCGAGGTCGGCGGCGATCGCGTCGACGGCGATCACGTCGCCCTCGCGGAAG
>JBKJOI010000396.1:0-10428 GCA_046595695.1 Haliangiales bacterium
GAACCGCGCGCCCTCGAACGGCGCGTCTCCGGCACGGCCGCGCCCGCAGAGCACGCGCGGCGGCAGCAACGGCAGCGTGAGCAACAGCAACGGCGGCGCCGGCCGGAGCAACGGTAGCGTGAGCAACGGCAACGGCAACGGCAGCGGCGGTGGCGCGCGGGCCGACGGCGGCGGTGCGCGGGCCGGGCGCGAGCGCAGCGATCGCGGCGAGCGCGGTGGCGAGCGCGCCGAGCGTCGCGAGCTCCACGATGCCACGTGCGCCACGTGCGGCGCGACGGCGCGCGTGCCGTTCAAGCCGGTGCCGGAGCGTCCGGTGTACTGTAAGGATTGCTACGCCTCGCGAGCCGCGAGCGCAGGAGGCCGCTAGGTTGAGCGAAGAACACGACGACCGCGACGACCGCAACCGTGACGGCGAGGCGCGCAAGCCCGAGGGCGGCATCTCCGATCTCATCGACCGCGCCGTCGACTGGCTCTCCGACCTGCTCGCACCCGCCCCGGTGCCCGTGCCGGTGCGTGTGAACCCGTCGCCGCGCCCGCGCTCGCGTTCGCGGCGCCGCTAAGGCGCCGCCCGGCCGCGTCCGGCAAGCTCCCCGCGCGCGCGCCTGCACGCGCGGGGCATATCATTCGCCGAATGCTCCCGCGCGGCCGCCACAAAACACGAACGCGGCGCCGGTTGCCCGGACGCCGCGTTCGCTCACTTCTATGCTTCTGAAGCTACGCTCTTATTTGTTCGTGAAGCTGCGACTACATGCAGCCAGCGGCGGTCCACGCGGTCTTCAGCGCGTCGTCCGAGGTCTTGCAGGCGTCGGCAGCGGCCTTCTTGGTCTCGGCGGGAACGGCCGGATCCTTGAGCGCGGCCCAGCTGGCCTTGGTGCCCGCGAGGCTCTTCACGGTGGCGTCACGCGCCTCGGCGGGGATCTTGTCGCACTTCGAGTACTTCTCGACCGTGGCGAGGTACGCATCGCACTCGCCGATGCCCGAGGCCTCGACAGCGGCCGGCTCGGCGGGCTTGGGGGCCTCGACCGGCTTGGGGGCCTCGACCGGCTTCATCTCTTCGGCCTTCTTCTCGGCAGGCGCAGCCGCCTCGTCCTTCTTGCAGCCGAACGAAAGAGCCGCCGTCATCACGAACGCGAGCGTCATCAGCTTCTTCATGGTCATTGCCTCCATAGAGACCGCCTGCGAGGCGGTCGTTGGTCGAACTTCGGGTAGAACCCGAACGCATCGTGAGACTAGCGACGCGCTCCCCGTACGCCAAGTTATTCCTTGTAATTTCATGTCGTTACGACCAAGACACTTGTAAGCGCCGCACGACACTCGCGCGCAAGTCCGCCACCCCGTGCGCTTTACCCGTATGACGAACTCCGATATCCTGCGGGGGTGAACGCCCTGCAAGCGCGAGCACTCGGATGATCCGGCTGATGCTTCCGCTGACCGAGAAGAGCGACTGGCTACGCGTGTTCGATCCTCGTGGGGGCGGCATCTTCGTCGCCGGCGAGAAACCGCCCGCGGTCGGTGAAGAGGTTCGTATCGACCTCACCATCACCGATGGTGGACCGCGCGTGATCCTCAAGGGCAACGTGATCTCGCGACGCGAGCAGGACGACGGCCAGGATCCCGCCGGCTGCCACGTCGGGCTCATCCCCGACGAGCGCGAGAAGGTGAACTTCATCAACGGCTACGTGCGCGGTGGGCTCATCAACCGGCGCGAGCGCCGGCGCCTGCCGCTGCGCCTCGCGGTGACCTACGGCGCGCTCGAGGGTCCGAAGGCAACCTTCACGCGCGACATCAACGAGGAAGGCATCTTCATCCTCACCGACAAGCCGCTGCCCGAGCGCACGCTCGTGCACTTCGTGCTGTCGCTGCCGGAGCGCGCGCCCTGGGCGCTCAAGGGCACGGTCACGCACACCGTGATCGTCGAGGACGAGGACATCCCCGGCATGGGCATCAAGTACGCGCTCGAGCCCGGCGAGGCCGCCGACGTGCTCGCGGCCATCGATCGCCTCGAGGACGCGTTCTTCAAGCGTCAGCTGCCCGAGGAGATGATCACGTAGCGTTCGCGGTGGGCGCGCTCACCGCGAAACTACCGGGGATCACGTGGCGTTCGCGGCGGGCGCGCTCACCGCGCCGGCCAGCTCGTCGAGCAGCTCGCGCGCGCGGATCGACCACGCGCTCTGCGAGTCGAGCTCGAGGTAGCGCGCGAGGTGCGAGCGCGCCGACGCCGCGGCGCCCTGGCGCGCCAGCGCGAGCGCGAGGTTGAAGTGCGCGTCGGCGAACTCGGGGCACAGCGCGACGACGCGGCGGTATTCGGCGATCGCGAGCTCGCTCTCGCCGACGTCGGCGAGCAGGTTGGCCAGATTGTAGCGCGCCTCCGGCTGCTCGGGGTCGAGCGCGAGCGCCTTCTCGCAGGCGGTGCGCGCCTCGCCGCGGGCGCCACGCTGTTCGAGCAGGCTGGCCAGGTTGGTCCACGCGGCCGCGAGGTGCGCGTCGAGCTCGAGGGCGCGGCGGTAGAGCCGCTCGGCGCGCTCGAGGTCGCCCCCGTCGTGCACGGCCACGGCGGTGAGGAACGCGGCGTACGCGCTGACCGGCTCAGGAGGTGGCGTGGCCGCACGCGCCCGCCTGCCGGGCGACGCGCTCGGCTTCGCCGCCGCCTCCTCGGCCTCGGCGCGTGCGCTCGCGGGCACCGGCGCGTTCGCGAGCATCGGCAGCACCTCGGCCACGCGCTGCGACAGCGCCGCCACCGCGAACTGCATCACGACCTGTCCGGTCGCGGCGTCGTACGGTGCGTCGTCCGCGGCGACGACGAGCCGGTCGCCGTCGCTCACGATGCGCAGCTCGGTCAGCGGCCGCTCGATGTGCGGCAGCGCCGCGCGCAGGGACTCGAGGCTCTTGCGCACGATCTGCAGGGACACGCCCTGCTCGAGCATCTCCTTGGCGACCTTGATCCCGATGAGGTCCTGGAAGCTGTAGAACGCGCGCCCCGAGCGACGCATGCTGGGCCCGACGAAGCCGGTCTGTGCCCAGTAGCGCAGCCGCGCCTCTTGCAGGTCGAAGAGGCGGGCGACGTCCTTGACGGAGTATTCGGTCGTGATCGACATGCGACGTCTCGACGTTAGCGCGTCACGCGCGCGCGGGCGATTTCTCCATCGACGTCTACGTCCAGGTGCACGCGAGTGCCGACGGCGCGGGCACGCACGTCGCATTCGAGACGCCCGAGCGGAACACCGGCCCGCTCGGTGGCGTCGGCGGTCGCGAGCTTGCGCGCTCGTTCGCGCACGCGCTTGTCTGCCATGGCCAGCTCGGCGAAGCGGCGCGCGCTGGCGATGTCGCAGTCCTCGCGCACGAGCGGCGCGACGCGGCCCAGATCGAGCGTGATCATGGTCGACCCGAAGTAGCCGTCGCCGCGACGCTCACCCTCGGAGAGGATGTCGGCGGTCTCGAAGAGGATCTCGATGGCGGAGAGGCTCAGCGTGACGCGGATCTCGCGGTCGAAGAGCGCCACCTTCCGGGCGGCGACCATCGGCTTGCGGAGGGGCGTCGACTCGCGGTTCATGTAGGCAAGTGTATCCACGACGCCTACCTCGGCCCAAGTTTTTGCCAATGAATCTGCGCACGCGCGCTCAATGGCGCGCTCCGCGCGCTTGACGCTATCGCGCTTCGCGCGATTCGGTCCGCTGCGCGGCCCGGCGTCCGCTGCGCGGCCGCGCTTAATTAATCAGCGTGCCCCCCGCCTTACCCACTTGAACCTTGGCCGGTCGGACGACCTTGCCTGCGACGCGGTACGCCGGCTCGATCTCGGCCACCACGATGCCGTCTTGCTTGGGATCCGCGACCGGCACGATGGCGATCGCGTCGTGGAGCAGCGGGTCGAAGCGCGCGCCCACGCTGGAGATGCGCTCCAGGCCGAAGGGCGCGAGCGAGGCGAGGAACTGGCTGTGCACGAGCTTCATGCCCTGGAGCAACGCCTGCACGTTGTGACGCCCCGGCTCGGCGACCGAGGCCGCCGCGATCGAGCGCTCCAGGTTGTCGAGCACCGGCAAGAGTCCCTCGAGCACGCGCCCGCGCATGCGCTCGAGCTCGCGCTCGTTGTCGCGGCGCAGGCGCTGCTTGGCGTCCTCGAGCTCGGCCAACGCCTGACGCAACGTCTCCACGTCCACCTGGCGGTTGGCCGCGGTAGGAGCCTGGCTCACGGAAGGCTCCTGGGGCGACTGAGGCGTGGATGTGGAATCGCGTTCTTCGTCCTGGAAACCACTCTCGGGGGGTTTTGGTTCGGCTGCCACGAGCAGGAAGGTAAGTCGCGAAGAGGGCCGGTCAAGACCCGCGCACCTCACGCGCCGACGAACGACGCGTGGCGTCGTCGGTCATGCGGCCGTGCTCAGGCGTCGTCGCGCGTGGGCGCGGGCGTCCCGCGCGAGGTCACACCCGCGCGCGGCAGGGGCGGCGGCGGGGGCCCGCCCGCCGGCGCCACGACGACCCCCGTCCCCGTGCCTGGGCCACCCGTGCCGCCGCGCGCGGCGAGGGCCTCGAGCGGCTTCTCGAGCGCCGGCATGGCCTTCACCATCGCCTGCCGGAGCGCGTCGGTGTCGGCGAAGCGCAGCAGCTCCTTGACCAGCGGCATCACCGCCGACGCCTCGACGATGGTCTTGGCGACCGGGCCGAGCA
Source organism: Haliangiales bacterium (assembly GCA_046595695.1). Taxonomy (GTDB): domain Bacteria; phylum Myxococcota_A; class Polyangia; order Haliangiales; family SHYZ01; genus JBKJOI01. Next base: position 4,660 of record JBKJOI010000396.1, read on the forward strand.
CGTTGCCGAGCACCGACGAGCCGGCGCCGTGCCCGTTCTCGCCGTTCTGCGCGCCGCCGCCGCCGCCCAGGCCGAACCCGCCCGCGATCTGCAGGATCTTGATCTCGCCGATGTGCTCGGCGGGCCGCACGAGCTCGCGCACGATCGCGGGCGCCGAGGCCAGCACGTTGGCCGCCGCCTCGGCGAACAGGACGTCGCGCGACTTGGCGTTGCCGGCGTCGATCTTGTGGCGCAGCACCTCGGCTTCCTTGAGGCCGGCCTCGCGCTGCGCCTCGGCGAGCCGGGTGATCGACACCGCGCGCATCTCGGCGGCGTCGGCGTCGGCCTTGGCGCGGATCTTCACCGCGTCGGCCTCGCCCTGCGCCGAGAAGCGCGCCGCGTCGGCGGTGCCCTCGGCCTGCGCCTTCTGCGAGTTGGCCTGCGCATCGGCCTCGACGCGCTTCTGGTAGGCGGCCACGTCGGCGGCGATTTTCTGTTGCTCGGCGGCTTGCTCCGACGCCACGATGGCGACGCGCTTCTGCCGCTCGGCCTCGGCCACTTGGGTCACCGAGATGACCTCCTGGTTGGCGCGCTCGAGCGCGGCCAGCGCGAACGACTTCAGCGCGTCGGCCTCGGCGCTCTCCTTGGCCTTCAGGGTCAGCGTGATCTGCTTGTCGACCTGCGCGGCCTCGATGGTCTTCTCCTTGTCGACGAGCGCGGCCTCGACGGTCTTCTGCTTGTCGAGCTCGGCGACCTGCTCCGACTTCTCCTTCTTGGCGCGCTCGTTGGCGATGAACGCCTGGCGCTGCAGGTCGCGAGTCTCGATGGCCTCCTTCTGGGCGATCTCGGCCTTCACCGCGGCCTCTTCCTCGCGCGCCTTGCCGGTGCGCAGCTCGCGGTTCTGGATGGCGACGTTGATCTCCTGCGCCTTCTGGATCTCGGCGGTGCGCTCGGCCTCTTCCTGGACCTTGCGCTTCACCGCGATGTTCTTCTCGACCACGGTGTTGGTCACGGTCTCGCGGCCCGAGGCGCCGAAGATGTCGTCGGCGCGCATCTCGGAGAGCGGCGTCTGCATGAGCTCGGTGATGGTCACCGACTCGAGCGTGAAGCCGTTGCGGCCCAGGTCCTCGCGCAGCGCGCTCGAGACCTCCTGCGCGAAGTGCTCGCGATTGAGGTGCAGCTTGAGGAAGTCGCTCTGCGCGGCGACCGCGCGCAGCGCGCCGACCAGCTTGGGCTCGAGGAGCTGCTGGGCGCGCGAGCGGATCGCGTCGGTGGCGGTGTGGCCGGCTTCGATGCCGATGGTGCGCGCGGCCTTCTTGACGTCCTCCTCGTTGGGCTCGATGCGGATGTAGAACTCCGCGCACAGGTTGGTCGAGATGAAGTCCTTCGAGATCAGCGCCTCGTGGCTCTGGCGCCGGATGGTCAGCCCGATCGTCGACAGCGACATGATCGCGGCGCGGTGCAGGATCGGCACGATCCAGGTGCCGCGACCGATGAAGACGTCGGTGGTCTTCTGGCCAATGCGGATGATCGCCTCCGACGGCGACGGCCGCTTGAAGAAGCGAGCCATGGCGGCAATGAAGAAGACGAACGCCACGACGATCGACCCGGCGATCGCACCCGCCCACACCAACCATTCAGGCAATCCAGACATGCTGCTTCTCCTCCTAGCTGCTGAGAGACCACGAACCAGGCCGCGCGGGTTACCCGGCGGCGTCGACGTCAGGAGAGATGGTGACCCAGTAGAGATCCGAGGCGTCGTCGTAGTCGACGAGCACGACGCGCGCGCCGCGCGCCAGCGCGGCCTCGCCGTCCTGCAGGCGGCCGTGGACGAGGATCTCGTCCTTGCCGTCGTGCACGCGCACCTCGCCGAAGCGCGCGTCGAGGCTGCCGCTGGCGACCACGCCGAAGCGGCCCACGAGCTGCTTCTTCGAGGTCGAGCCGTTGCCGCCCACGTCGACCAGGCGCGCCGCCGCGCGCGCGAAGAAGCGTACGCCGACGAAGCCGACGACCAGCGCGGCGACCAGCCAGGCCGGGAACATCCACACCGGGGCGGCGCCGCCTTCGCCCAGCCCGAGGTTCAGGTAGACGACCCGGTTCACGATGAGCCCGGTGAAGCCGGCGAAGATGAACAGCGTCACCCACACGACCATGAAGGGCACGCGCCCGACGCCGAAGAAGGCGAGCACGTCGTGCCACGCGTCGCCGGCGCCGTGCTGCACGTCGTGGCTGCCGGTGTCGTGGTGCAGCTGGCCGGGCGCGTCGTGGTCGGGGCCGTGCACGCCGTCCCGGCGTCGTGGTCGGCGTCGCCGTGCCCCACGAGGCCGATCAGCTGCAGCGCGAAGTATGCCGCCACGATGAGCAGCATCACCAGGAACGGCAGGTTCCACCAGTGGTTCAGGAAGGCGAGAAAGCTGCTCATGCGGATCGCCACCCCCACCGCGGCGAGACACGCGAGAAGTTGGAGATTCTATCAGCCGTGCGCAAGGAGTAGCGGAGCGATTTCGGCGACTTGAGCAGGTGGATTATTACAGTCAGCGCGACATCGGTCACAGCCCGCAGCGCTCACAGTCCGCAGGCCGCGGCGAGCTCGGCGAGCGTGGCGTCCTCGGGCGCGAGCCGCGCGGCGCGGGCGAACGCGGCCGCAGCGGCCGGCGGCGCGGAGGCGGCGCAATAGAACGAGGCGCGCAGGAACTCGTGCCAGAGCAGCGCGCGGCGCGCGTCGGCGTCGAGGCCCCCGGCGGCGCGCGTGACGTGACGTTCGAGCGCGGCGACCGCGGCTTCGTCCGCCGCCGCGGCAGGCGCAGCGGGCGTGGCAAGCGCAGCGGGCGTCGCCGGCGCAGCGGGCGTCGCCGGCGTCGCCGGCGTCGCCGGCGTCGCCTCGAAGCGTGCGAACGCGCCGGCGGGCGCCAGGCGCGCCGCGAGCGGCGCGTCGATCGTCGGCGCGAGTTCGATGAAGACGGGCCGGGTGCGCGCCAGCGCCGCGAGCGCGTCGATCGGGGTCGGCGCGCCGATGCGCAGCCCGGCGGCGATCGCGGGCGCGAGCGCCGGATGCCGGCGCGCCTCGGCTTCCGGATAGCCCGGGTAGGTGGCGAAGCCGCGGTCGAAGAGCACGACGTCGGGGCGCGCCTGCTCGACCGCCTGCGCCTCCCAGAGCTGGAACGCGGTCTCGAAGTACGAGCTCAGCAGCACCGCGCGCGGCGGCAGCGCGGCGAGGCGCGCGTGCGTCCAGGCGTCGCCCGACTCGGCGGCGCGCCGCGACGACGACGATGCGTGCACGCCGACCTGCCAGGTCACGGTGGCGAGCGCGAGCAGCACGGCGCCCGCCGGCACGAGCTTCTGCAGCCGTGGCGCGGCGGCCGACGCGAAGGACGCCAGCGTGCACAGCGCGAGACCGGCGAGCACGCCGGCCGCGAGCAGCGCGGGCAGCAGGTAGCCGAGCGCGTCGGGGTTGTCGAAGTCGAAGCCGAGCAGCGCGCGCCCGGCCGCGCTGACCCCGATCACGCCGGCCAGCGCGAGCGCCACGCCGCGGGTGGCGCGCCGGCGCACGAGCAGGTACCCGCCGAGCGCCGCGAGCAGCGCGCCCAGGGGCGAGAGTTGCTCGATCAGCGCGGCCAGCACCTGCAGCGCATCGGTGCCGCGGCCGTCGCCGCTGCGCTGGCCGCTGTCGAGCGACTTCTGGAACGCGCGCGCCGAGATCGTCCACAGGAAGCGCGCCGGGGTCTCGGGATCGCCCCAGTTGACCAGCGGATCGCGCAGCGCGCGCAGGGGCAGGGCCGCGTAGGCGAGCAGCCCGAGCGCGCTCGCGCCCGCCGCGGTCGCGACCGCGCGCCAGCCCGGCCGGCTGGCGAGCACCCAGACCGCGAGCGGCGCCGCGAACAGCACGGTCACGAAGTGGTGGTTCGCGAGCCCCAGCCCGAGCGCGAACGCCGCCGCCGCGAGCTCACGCCGGGGCGGCGCCGGGACCATGAGCAGCGCCAGCGCCAGGGCGCACAGGGCGATCTCCAGGCCGTAGACCTCGGCGCGTACCGCCTGCAACCAGGCCGCGCCGCTGGCCGCGAAGGCCAGCCCGCCGCCGGCGGCGATGACGGCGTACACGCGCGGCGCGGACACTGGGGCGCCCCCGGGCGACGTCCCCGGCGACCAGCGCGCCGCCAGCCGCTCGATCACGAAGGTCAAGAGCGCCGCGGCCGCGGCCACGCCCAGCGCCGACACCAGGGCCACGCGCAGCGCCGCGTCACCGACAGGCACGAGCTGCGCCGCCCGGCCCAGCAGCACGGCGATCGGGTGTCCGGGCGGGTGCGCCACGCCCAACGTCGACGCGGCGGCCACCAGCTCGGGCGAGTCGAGCCAGCCGGCCGCGGGCGCCGCGGTCCACGCGTAGACGCTGAAAGTCAGCGCGAAGACGATCAGCGCGGGCATCGATCCGTCACGGAGCTCGCGCCGCGCACCACGCACCGCAGTGTACACCCCGAATGTCCCGTGTTATGGAACTGGAAGCCTCGACGGCGGCGCGCCCATGACGTTGAATCCGCAGACCTTCCCGATACTTGTGGTGGACGACGAGGCCGATAACCTCGACGCCTTCCGTTTCAACTTCAAGAAGACCTTCCAGATCCTGACCGCCGCCGGAGGCGAGGAAGCCCTCACGTTGCTGCGCGAGCACGACGTGGCGGTCATCGTCACCGATCAGCGCATGCCCAAGATGACCGGGCTCGAGCTGCTCAAGGCCGCGCGCGCGCTCCGCAAGGACGCGGTCGGCATCATCTTGACCGCGTTCACCGACGTGGAAGTGCTCATCGAGGCGATCAACCTCGGGCAGATCTACCGCTACATCACCAAGCCGTGGGACGGCAAGGAAGTGCGCGGCGTGCTGCAGCAGGCGCTCGAGCGCTACCACCTCAAGCGCGAGAACAGCCGCCTCGAGGAGCAGCTGCGCCAGTACACCGGCTACCTGAACCAGGAGATCCACGGCCGCTTCGACTTCGGCGCCATCGTCGGCGACGCCCACGCGCTGCGCGAGGTCATGGCCAAGGTCGAGCAGGTCGCGTCCACGGCGTCGACCGTGCTGCTGCGCGGCGAGACCGGCACCGGCAAGGAGCTGGTCGCGCACGCCATCCATATCAACAGCCCGCGCGAGTCGGGGCCGTTCGTGCGCGTGAACTGCGCCGCCCTGGCGCCCGGCATCCTCGAGAGCGAGCTGTTCGGCCACGAGAAGGGCGCGTTCACCGGCGCGGTCGCCCGGCGCGCCGGCCGCTTCGAGCTGGCCGACGGTGGCACGCTATTCCTCGACGAGGTCGGCGACCTTCCCATGGAGGTCCAGATCAAGCTGCTGCGCACGCTTCAGGAGCGCGAATTCGAGCGCGTCGGCGGCTCGGAGACCATCAAGGTCGACGTGCGCGTGGTCTCAGCGACCAACCGCGACCTCGAGACCATGATCCACGAGGGCAAGTTCCGCGAGGATCTGTACTACCGGCTGAACGTGTTCCCGATCCACCTGCCGCCGCTGCGCGACCGCATCGAGGATCTACCGCGCCTGGTCGAGCACTTCATCGCCAAGTTCACCCGCCTCGCCGGCAAGACGCTGCGCGGGATCTCGCAGGAAGCCGTCACGATGATGCAGACGTACTCGTGGCCGGGCAACGTGCGCGAGCTCGAGAACGTGGTCGAGCGCGCGATCATCGTGGCGCGGGGCACCGAGATCACCGCGGCCGACCTGGACTTCGGCCGCCGCGGCCACGGCGGCAACCTGGCACCCGGCGCCACCGTGCCCACGCCCCCGCCCATCGG
>JBKJOI010000506.1:0-8000 GCA_046595695.1 Haliangiales bacterium
GGTCTCGCAGAAACCCTGGCCGCTCGCGTTGAAGCTGCAGTTGCGCCGACCCCAGAAGCGGCCCGCCCAGCCCGACGGCATGGTGACGCTGCTCGCGGCGCCTTTCGCCAGCGTCCAGCCGCCGCCGTTCGCGGGCGCGTGGCCTGGGTTGCCGAGCGAGCCGAGCCACACGGTCTCGTTGCACTTGTTGACGAAGGTGAAGGTGCGCTGCTGTGCGAACGCGCTGCGGGCGTCGAAGACGAGCAGGAGCAGCAGCACGAGCGGGACGAGCCGGACGAGCAGACGGACACGTGGCGCGGGCAGGTAGCCTGACAGAGTACGCATGGGGCCTCCTAGCGGTGGTGGCGCCCGCCCTCGCGGGCGCGGCGCCAGTTGCGCGGATCGAGCCCGCGGCGCTCGGCGAGCACCCGCGGTCGTCGCTGTCATCGCTGTCGTTCCTGCTGCGCGGCGGACCGATGCGGCGCATGGAATCAGAGCGTGGCGAAACCTACTTCGTCCGAACGACGCACAATGTTTCATTCGTGTGTCCAATCGTCAATGATTTTTCATGTATTCGATTTAGAAAGAGATTCTTCCGAGCACGCGAATGGATCGCGACCCGGCGTTTCCTCAATGAATGCCAATTTATGCAGAATTCGAACGAAGTGGCCGGGCCAAGACCGGGGCCCAACCGGGCCCTCGCACGAACCGACGCGGGTCCGCGCGAAGGCGGTGCGCTTCGCTTCTGTGCGATCCAGAGCGGCCAGGTTGTGGTAGTGGTGTCGGCCATGCAGTACTGGATCTGGCGAGGGTGCGTGGTCGTGGCGCTTTCGACCGGAGTGGCCGGCTGTGCCCTCGACGTGTCGTTCAGCGACAGCCGCTACGCCTGTGATCCCTTCTCGGGCCTCTGTCCGCTCGGCTTCCTGTGCTCGCAGGACGGTTACTGCGAGCGCGCCGCGCCGCTGCCGCGCGTCGACGCCGCGCCGCTCGCCGCCGACGCCGACAGCGACGCCAGCGACGCCGCCGAGCCACTCGACGGCGGGGACCCCGATGGCGTCGTCGCGCCGCCCGACGCCGCGCTCGCACCCGACGCGTCACCGCCCGACGCCGCGCTCGCACCCGATGCGTCGCCGCCCGACGCGTCGCCGCCCGACGCGAACACCGGCCCCGACACGGTCTCGTTCGTGGCGGTGCGCGATACGCAGATCCACGGCGGGCAGCAGACGCTAAACTTCGGCGGCGCGTCCCAGATCGTCTGCAACGGCAACCCCGATGTGCCGGTGCTGCTGGGCTGGAACCTGAGCGCGATCCCGACCAACGCCACCATCGACGCCGCGGTCATGCGCGTGTCCACCGCGGGCAACGCGCTGAAGGGCGAGACCGCCAGCGTCTTCGCGCTCCTCCAGGACTGGACCGAGGGCAACCTCGACGGCCAGAGCGGCGTCGCCAGCTACGTTCAGCGCAAGGCCAACGCCAGCTGGGCGACCGCGGGCGCCAAGCCGCCCTCGCGCGGCAGCGTCGCGGTCGCGACGTTCGCGCCGACGACGCCCAACAGCACGTACAACGTGACGCTGCCGATCTCGCTGGTGCAGGCCTGGGTGGACGCGCCGGCCGGCAACTTCGGCGTCGTCATCACCTGTCCGTTCTCCAATGACGTCGCGTTCCACACGCGCACCGTGTCCGGCAAGCAGCCACTGCTCACCGTCACGTACCACCTGTAGCGCGGTTCAGCGCAGGCTGGCGGCGTCGATGACGAAGCGGTAGCGCACGTCGCCGCGCAGCATGCGCTCGTAGGCCTCGTTGACCTTCTGCACCGGGATGACCTCGACGTCGGCGGCGATCTTCTTCTCGGCGCAGTAATCGAGCATCTCCTGGGTCTCCTGGATGCCGCCGATGAGCGAGCCGGCCAGGCGCCGGTTTCCGCCGATGAGCGCGAACGCAGCCACCGGCGTGGGCTCGGGCGGCACGCCGACGATGACCATCGCGCCGTGCGGGCGCAGCATGCCCAGGTAGGCGTTGTAGTCGTGCGGCGCGGAGATGGTGTCGACGATCAGGTCGAAGCGCTTGGCCAGCTTGGTGAACGTCGCGGCGTCCTTGGTGAGCTCGAAGCCGTGCGCGCCCAGGCGGCGGGCGTCGGCCTCCTTGCTGCGCGACGTGCTCAGCATGGTCACCTCGGCGCCCATCGACGCGGCGAGCTTGACCGCCATGTGCCCGAGCCCGCCCAGACCGACCACGGCGACGCGGTCGCCCGGCTTGCAGTTCCATTGCCGCAGCGGCGAGTACGTGGTGATGCCGGCGCACAGCAGCGGCGCCGCGGCGGCCGGATCGAGCCCCGCGGGGATCTCGAGCACGAAGCGCTCGGCCACGACCACCGACGAGGCATAGCCGCCGTAGGTGGGCGTCTTCCGGTCCATCTCGGTGCCGTTGTAGGTGAACGCGGCGCCCGCGTCGCAGAACTGCTCGGTGTCGTGGCGGCACGAGCTGCACTCGCGGCACGAGTCGACCATGCAGCCGACGCCGGCGATGTCGCCGACCTTCAGCCTGGTGACGCTCTTGCCGACCTGGGTGACGCGACCGATGATCTCGTGGCCCGGCACCATGGGGAAGATCGCGCCGCCCCACTCGTCACGAGCCTGGTGGATGTCGCTGTGGCACACGCCGCAGTAGAGGATCTCGATGGCGACGTCGAGCGGCCCGGGATCGCGGCGATCGATCACGAGCGGCGCCAGCGCGGCGCCCGCCTTGGCAGCGGCGTAAGCAGTGGTCTTGGGCATGTCTGTCTCCTGTGCCGGCAACGTAGACGCAAGCGCGCGCCGAGGAAACCTGCACGATCGGGTGGGTCGACCTCGTCGCGCCGCTGGCTCGGGCGCAGGGTCGGCGGTCGCCGCCGTGACCTGGGTCACGAGCGCGCCGACATCCTCTCCCGTCGGAGACGCCGCGGACCCGCGGCACTGTCATGGATCGTTCACAGTGTGCGCGCGCCAGTTCACACGATCCGTGCACGGCGGCGGCCGCACAGCGGAATCGCGCTGGCGCGACGCTTGCAATCATCTGGGTTCATGCGCAACCAACTACTTGGCTTCTTCATCCCCGCCCTCCTCGCTGCCACCGCTGGTGGCTGTTCCACCGACGACCCCGCGACCGACTTCGAGACGGTTGCGCTGTCCATGGAGGGCATCTACCGCCTCGATGCGCACACCGCGAACACAGCCGCGTGTGCGCCTGGCGGCGAGTCGCTGCTCGGCAACGGCAACGACGGCTTCGTGGTCGTGAAGAACGAGCCCTTCTTCGGCTTCTCCAACCTGAGCCTGATGTCGTGCGCGTCCCCGAGCGACTGCCGCGCGAAGCTCGCGGCGCTCTCCGGCGGCGAAGGTGTGAACATCGATTTCAGCTTCGCCGTCCAGGAGATCGACGGCGACGGCGCGCTGGTCGGGCGCGGCGCCAACACCGGGTTCAACGAAGACGGCATGTGCGTCGACGGCAGCATCACCGCGACCACGGTGACGCTCGCGGGCCAGACCCTCGCCATCGCGCAGCGCATCACGATCGCCGACGCCTACCCGCAGGACGACGGCTTCTGCACGACGGATCTCGCCAAGGAAGCGGCCGCGGGCAACAGCTGCTCGGAGATGATCCAACTGAGCGGCACGTTCGTCGAATCGCTCTAGTTTATTTTGGCCAGCGAACGCCGCGTCGCCGCCGCGCACGCGGCCCGGCTCCGTCGGGCGCTGCCCCGTTCGCGGCGACTCGGCGCGGGCGGCATGGGCGAGGTCTTCGCGGTCCACGACACCACGCGCGACACGATGGTGGCCCTCAACCTGGTCACGCTCCACGAGCTCATGGCCAGCGAGGGCGGGCGCGAGTGGTACCTCACGATGGACCGCGTCGACGGTGTCGACGTCGTGTCGTTCGTGCGCCACGGCGCCGTCGCTCCCGCCGCCATCGCGGACGCTGCGCCCGAGGCCCTCCTGCGCGCCGCCATGGGCATGGCGGAGGCCGCTGACATGGGGCCCTAAGCCGCCGCGGCGCGCCGTCAGCTGGGAGGCTTGCTGGCCGGCGATGAAGGCGCCGCCCTGATCACCTCGGCTGACGAACTGGATGGCCGCACAGAACATCGCCGACCCGTCGCGAATGGCCGCCGTCTTCTGTCCCGGATTCGCGCGTTGATCGTCTCGATCTTCGCGCTCTCTGGCACGGGACCGGGTCGCGTATAAAGGGGCCATGAGAACGATCCCTCGGATGGCCTCGCTGTGCGCGCTCGCCCTGTGGTTCGGCGCCTGTGACAAGAGCAACCAGGCCACCCAGCCGCCGGCGCCCACCGCGGGGTCCACGGCCGCGGCGCCGCCGGCAGCGGCGCACGCGCCCGATCGCCAGGGCACCGAGGGTGCCGTCGTGACCGGCAAGGTGCTCGAGACCATGGACTCGGGTGGCTACACCTACGTCCGGATCGCGTCCGCGACCGGCGAGAAGTGGGCGGCGGTCCAGCAGGCGAAGGTCGCGGTCGGCGACACCGTCACGGTCGCAAACGCCATGGTGATGCGGGGCTTCGAGAGCAAGACGCTGGGCCGCACGTTCGACGAGATCCACTTCGGCTCGCTGGCCGGCGGCGGCTCGGCCGCGCCGGCGATGAACCCGCACGGGGGCGGCGGTATGGCCGGCGGAGCCAGCGCGACCCCGTCGACGGGCAAGATCACGCTCGACGGGCCGCTCGCCCGCGCCGAAGGGCCGACCGGCCGGACCATCACCGAGGTCTTCGCGCAGAAGGCCGGCCTCGCGAACCAGCCCGTCGCGGTCCGCGGTAAGGTGACCAAGTTCAACGCCGACATCATGGGCAAGAACTGGGTCCACCTGCAGGACGGCAGCGGCGACGCAGGCAAAAAGGACTTCGACCTGACCGTGACCACGTCGAGCGTGGCCGTCGTGGGCGAGGTCGTGCTCGTGCGCGGCATCGTGCGCACCGACAAGGACTTCGGCGCGGGCTACGCCTACGCGGTGCTCGTCGAGGACGCCACGCTCGAGAAGAAGTAGCGTTCCGAGCCGACCGCAGCTAGCGCCAGATCCGTGGAACCTTCGACCTCTCGCCCCTGGTTACGCCCGATGACCTCTTCGATCCCACCGACCCGAATCGCACCCCTTGCATCCATTCTGCCCTCGGAGCCTCTGCTCCTGATGGGCGCAGGTCCGGTGCCGATTCCTCTGGCAGTGGCCCAGGCCAACGGCGTCATCATCAATCATCTCGGCCCCACGATGGATCTCGTGATCCAGAACGTGAAAAAGATGGCCGCCTACGCGTTTCAAACGCGCAGCGACAAGATCATCGGCCTCGCAGGTCCATCCTCGGCCGCGATGGAAATGGCCGTCGCCAATCTGTGCTGGCCGGGTCGCAAGGTGCTCTGCCTGAAGAGCGGCACTTTCAGCGGGCGACTCGGCGAGATGGCGCTCGGCGTCGGGGCCGACGTGACCTTGCTGGAGAGCGAGGCCAGTCGTCCCATCAGCGCCGATCAGGTACGCCATGCGCTCGAGAAGGGCCGCTTCGATGTGGTCACCATGGCGCACGGCGAGACCTCCTGCGGCGTGCTCATGGTCGACATGCCGGAGATCTGTCGGCTCGCGAAGGAGCACGGTGCCCTGACCATCGTGGACGCCGTGGTGACGCTCAGCGCGATGCCGGTACACATGGACGACTGGGGTATCGACGTGGGCATCGTGGGTGGACAGAAGGCGCTGTCCTCGATCCCGGGCGTGTCGATCTGTGCCTTCTCCTCCGACGCCTGGAAGAGCGTCGAAGCGCGTCCTCTACCTCGCCCGCACTGGTGCTACGACGCCCTGCGCGCCCAGAGATTCTGGGGCCATCAGCAGTACCACTACACGGCACCCGTACCTGGCATCCTCGCCCTGCACGAAGCGCTGCGCTTGATCGGCGAAGAGACGCTCGAGCGCCGCTTCAGACGGCACGAGATGAGCTCCTTGGCGATGCAAGCCGGGATCGAGGCCATGGGGCTGACCCTGTTCACGCCCAAAGAAGTCCGCCTGAACTCCGTGATCGCGATCAACATGCCGAAAGGTGCAGACAGCACGCGCGTACGCGCGTACATGACGAAGGCATTTCGCGTCGAGATCTCGGGCGCGTTCGGCCACGATATCGTGCGCGTTGGACAGATGGGCGAGCAATGCCGCTCGCACAACCTGTTCAAGACCCTCTACGCCATGGGCATGAGCTTCGCTCGTGACGGCGTGAAGCTCGACGTGGCCAAGGGCATGGCCACGCTCGAACAAGGCCTTGCGGGCGATCGCGAGTACTTCGTCGATTGAGCGCGCCCGATGCGCGGTCTCAAGCGCTCGCGATGGCGTCCTGATCCACCGCCTCGACCAGCTTCACGCCGAGGACGACCTCCATCTCGAGCCGGATCTCCTCGACCCGCCTCACGGCGGTCGCGTAGTCATCGGCGGCGACACGGAATACGCCCAGGTTGTCGTAGTTGCCCTCCATGCGCCGCAGCTTTTGCCCGGCCACGACGTCCACCGCACCGGAGACGATCCTCGGCCTGAAGGCCTCGAACCAGTCCGCCGGCAGATCAGCGCGGACCACCGAGTCCTCGAACGAACCGACGTTGAGCGTGCTGATCGTCACCGGGCCATATGGGAACCGTTTGCTCCCCATGCGCTCTCCGAGATAGATGCGGATCAGGACCTCGAGCATGTCGCCGCCGGTGGCATTGCGGATCAGCTCAGGAATGACCGCGCCGCCGATCCTGGGATTCACCTCGACCAGCCGCGGTCCATCTGCCGTGTAGATGAACTCGACGTGAAAGATCCCGAGATCCAGCCCCAGCGCCTTCACCACCCGCGCGCAGTACTCCGAAACCATGTCGTACTGGGCATCGGACAGGCCGGGCGGAACCGTCGAACCAGCCTCCAAGAGCGGGTTGTGCTTGCCCAGCTTTCGCTTGAGAATGGCAAAGGGAATGTACTCCCCGTGCGCGCTCACGCCCATTTCCACCGAGTACAGGGCACCGTGGACGAACTCCTCGACCACGAACTCGAGGGTGACCTCCTCCTTCACGCCGGCGCGCAACGCCTCGTAGTTGCGGGCGGCGTTCGCGAAGTGCGCCCTGACCTCCGCTTCGTCGTGAGCGATCGTGGTCAACACCTTGCCGACTCCAGTGGTCGGCTTGATGACCGCCGGATAGCCGATCTCGACGATGGCGTCCAGCGCCTCGTCCAGGGTACGGACCATCCGATAGCGCACCGAAGGGATCTTCTGCGCGCGCAGGATGTCCCGGCAGCGCGCCTTGTCTCGCGCGTTGCGGACGCCCTCGACGCTGGTGGCGCGCAATCCCAGCCGCGCCGCCGCGGTGGCCGACGGTTCCACGAATTGATGCAGCGTGGTGAGCACGGCGTCGATGGGCTGGTGCTCGCCAGCCTTCCGGAACGCCTCGACCAGCACGTCCACGTCTCGGGTATCGGAGACCTCCAGCAAGAGATCCGAGTGCCGGCTGCGCGCGGCCTTGTCGTCCTCGGTCAAGAGCCAGTCCACCTGGTGAGACGTGACGAATGTAACGCGATGCCCGAGCCGCTGGGCGATCTCGAGCGCGCGCATGCCTGGGCGGATGGACTCCACGAATACGAGATGTGCCATGGTCTTTCCTTGTTCCTTTCGAGCACTTGGCTCGGCCATCAGTTCCAGTAGTACGAGATCTTGACGCGCAGCGAGTCGGCGGCCGGCCCGTGCTGCAGAGCGCCGATATCCAGCTCGGCATCCCTTCCATCGAGTGCCAGGTCCGGAGCTTGAAAGCGCGAGTACACGAGAAAGAGCGTCGAGCCCGGCCGGAACTCCCATCGGAGCACGGCATTCAGGTTGAGGCTCGTCTCGGCACTATCCGGACTCATCGCTGGTGCGGATGTCGGGCTCAGGCCGTCGAGTCGAATCACGGGCCGTGGCGTCTCGGCGTCGACGCCATAGGACGTGAACTTCGAGTAGTGCTTCGCCACCAGCAGGGCCTGCGCATAGAGCTGCAGCG
>JBKJOI010000588.1:0-5082 GCA_046595695.1 Haliangiales bacterium
CCGCCGCTCACGCCGAGCCGCGCGGCCCGGCCGACCACAGCGGCGCTCCACCCCTGCGTCCGATGATCTCGAGCGCCCAGCGTGGCAGGCTCTCGCCCGGGTACCACTTGCCCGAGCGGTGCAGCACCAGGGCGCCTGGTGCGAGCCGCTTCTTCAGCTCGACGACCAGCTTCTGGCCGAGCTGCCACTTGTTCTCGCCGAGCGCCTCGCCGTTCCACTCGGGCAGCTCGACGCCTTCGCGCGCGTTGAACGTGGGCTCGCCGCCCATGGTCAGCTTGACGCCGCGCTCGAGCAGGAGCGCGTCGACGTGGTCGCCGGCCTCGAGCAGGTCGTCCCAGATCTCGGGCGTGTACGGCGTGGTCGGGCGGATCTCGTGGCCGAGCCGGCCGACGACCATGCTGAAGGAGACATCGAGCGCGGGCGTGTCGCTCGCGCCCTCGAGCGGCGAGGCGAGCGCAGGCGTGGCCGCGCCGCACAGCGGGATGTGGCCCTCGCCGCACAGCAGGCCGCTGGTGGCGTCGAGGCCGATCCAGCCGCCGCCGGGCAGGTAGACCTCGCACCAGGCGTGCAGATCGACGACGTCGCGCGACACGCCGCGCGGCGCGTCGGGCAGCATGCCTTCGTCGGTGAGCTGGATGAGGTAGCCGGAGACGAAGCGCGCCGCCAGGCCGCGCTTGCGCAGAAGCGCGGTCAGCAGCACCGCCGAGTCGCGGCAGCTGGCGCGGCCCTCGCTCAGGCAGACCTCGGGCGTGAACACTCCGCTCTCCTCGCGGATCACGTAGCGGACGCGCTGGTTGACCGCTCGGTTGAGCGCGCCGACCAGCTCCATGGTCTTGCCCGCGCGCGGCAGCTCGGCGTCGAACGCGGCGAAGCGCTCGCCGTGCGCGAAGGCAGGATCGTCCAGCACCAGGAACGGCTGGAGCTCGCGGCGCAGCTCCGGCGGGTACTCGAACGGGATCTTCCCGGCCGACTCCTCGAGGAAGAAGTCGAACGGGTTCACCGGCCGCACGTCGACGGCGATCTCGACGAGCACGTCGAGCTCGCGCACGCGCTCCTCGGGCGGGAAGTGCGCGCGCGCTATGAAGTTGCCGTACGGATCTTGCTGCCAGCGCAGGTGGCAGTCGGGCTGGATCTGCAGCCGGTAGGTCTCGACGTGGGCACGTGTGTGCGCCGCGGGTCGCAGGCGCAGCGTGTGGGGGCCCAGGGAGGCGGGCTCGGGATAGGAGTAGTGGCTCCGATGCTGGACGAGCAGGCGCACGGTCGAAGCATATCGGCGAAACGTTTCATGCGGGTTTCGTTCGAAGGGGCTCCGAAAATGAAGAAAGGCCAGTCTCACGACTGGCCTTCTCCGGTGCTTCAAATTTTACGTCTGGGTTTGTTAGGCGCGACGAACGTTCGCGGCCTGGGCACCCTTGGGGCCCTGGACGACGTCGAACTGCACGCGATCACCCTCGGCGAGGCTGCGGAAGCCCTCGGCCTGGATGGCCGTGTGATGAACGAACACATCAGGTCCGCTCTCACGAGTGATGAAGCCAAAGCCCTTCGCATCGTTGAACCACTTCACGGTACCGGTTTCCACGTAGAACCTTCTCTTGCTCGGTGTCTGTTCGAGAGGAAGACGCCGTTACTCAACTGTTGAATGTCCCGGATTTTGGAGGGATTCCCAAAAAACCGTCTCGAACCCCAACACACTGTGCCGGGGGTGGGCTATTGTCAATACCCTTTGTGAGAGTGGCCGGCCTGGAAGGATGTGGTACATAACCTCCGCGCACTTAAAATCTGAAAGGCCTTCATGACGATAAGAAACGTAACGTTCGCCAAACGCCAGCGAGAGCAGAACCAGAAGGAACGGGCTCGCGACCGCGAGGCACGCAAGGCCGAACGGCGCGGCAAAGAGAAAGACCCGGTGGCCACGGCCAACGGTGAAGATCCTGATATCGCTGGAATTATCCCTGGACCGCAGCCGAAGCCCGAAGAGGATGAAGCGCCCTAGGCGCGGCGCGCGGCCGTACGCGCCCTCCTCCGGTTTCGTTCCAGTTCGTTGTCATCGTCTTCACTGTTCCGACTCCTGCTCCGCCACCGCCGCTCCGCTTGCCAACGCTCCGTTCGGGCTCCCTCGTCGAGGAGATCCCGGCAGGAGCGGCGTGCCGTTCCGTACGCCCCGGAAGTAGCAGACAGGGGGCCGCTGGCGCGCTCCCCATGGGTGTCGGTACGGCCGGAGGACTACTGCCGGTATGGCGGGTGAGTGAAGTGCAGGCGGTGGTCGCAGCTCTCCGAGACCGCGTCCTCGTAGAAGTCGATGTGGCCGATGCGCTGCCACTCCTTCGAGCCCAGCCGCGAGCCCTCGTTGGCGACGAGGATCTGGAAGCGCAGACCGCCCGGGTAGCGCGACACGCGTAGCTCGTCGCGGAAGTCGTCGGCGGTGACGCGCTCGACCTCGGGATCGCCGGTGATCATGATCCACTTGGGCGTGTACACGGCCTCGGCGTACGGCTCACCCAGCTCGGAGACCGGGTAGACCTGCCGGATCGTCGGCTGGGTCGGGTCGAGCGTCTCGTCGGCGATCGCGAAGTCGGTGAGCGCGGTCGCGGCGACCCCGGAGTACTGGACGAGCACCGTTGTGGGGTTGATGACCACGATGTCGTTGGTGTTCTCGGCGTCGACGAAGAAGTCGCGCAGGGTGCCGCCCAGGTTCTCGATGGTGAAGAAGTTGGCCGTGGCCACGCGCTCGTCACCGTCGAGGGTCGGGAAGAGCTTCGCGGCGAAGCCGAAGGCGCGGAGCTCGCCGCGCCGGGTCTCGCTCAGCGCCACCGAGGCGCGCGCGATCACGAGCGCCGTCGAGCCGGGCCGGAAGTAACCGGTGTACGGGTTGTCCTCGGTGATCTCCCACAGGCCGGCCAGGCAGATCCCGTTCGGGTGCAGGAGCTTGCGGAAGTAGGGCAGGAGATCCCGCTTGTCGGCGAGCGTGCGCCGCGACGCGGCGAGCAGGTGATCGGTCAGGAAGCCGAAGAAGCTGCCGAGCGTGACGCGGTAGCGCGGCAACTCGTCGTAAGGATCCGAGGCGACCTGATCCCAGACCTCCTCGAACGTCGAGCCCTGGTAAGAAGTCCTTGCCGCGGCCGCGGCCGCGGTGCCAGGGCCACGCGCGCCCGGGGCGACCAGCAGCGCGAGCAGGACAGCAGGGACGACGACGACGACGATGGTGGTGGTGCGCTTCATGGTGGAACCTCCTCGGCTGGTCTCTCGAAAACGCTTGCACTGGGCAAGATGACGCGACGCGTCGGCTTCGTACGGTGGTTTAGAAGCTTGCGCAACTGCATGAATTTTCGTGCCCGTCCTCGCATGTTGCGCGGCGTCACACCTGTGGCGCTGGCGCGCATGGCGCGCGTCGTGTAATCCCCTCCGGGATGTCTGACCGAGTCGTCGAGCTGGTCGAGCTGCTGCGCGGCCGGCGCGTGGTCGCGCTCACCGGCGCCGGCTGCAGCACCGACAGCGGGATCCCCGACTACCGGTCGCCCGGCCAGCCCGTCCGCCCGCGCAGGCCGGTGCAGCACCTCGACTTCATGCGCAGCCCCGCCGTGCGCAGGCGCTACTGGGCGCGCAGCACGCTGGGCTGGCCGCGCATCCGCGACGCGCACCCGAACCAAGCTCACGCCGCGCTCGCCGCGCTCGAGCAGGCCGGCGTGCTGGTCGGCGTCATCACCCAGAACGTCGACGGCCTGCACCACGCCGCGGGCAGCCGGCGTGTGATCGAGCTCCACGGCGCGCTCGCGCGGGTGCGCTGCATGACGTGCAGCCATGTCAGCTCGCGTGCGCACATGCAGACGCGCTTGCTCGAGCAGAACGGGGGCTTTCGCACCGACGTCGCGGTCGCCGCGCCCGACGGCGACGCCGATCTCTCCGATGAGCAGATCGACGGCTTCGTGCTGGTGGAGTGCGACCCCTGCGGCGGCGTGCTCAAGCCCGACGTGGTGTTCTTCGGTGACAACGTGGCGCGGCCGATCGTCGACGGCGCGTTCGCGATGCTACACGAGAGCGAGCTGCTCCTGGTCGTGGGCACGTCGCTGACGGTGTTCTCGGGGTTTCGCTTCGTGCTGCGCGCCGTCGAGCGCGGCGTGCCGGTCGCGATCGTGAATCGGGGACCCACGCGCGGCGACGACCGCGCGTGCCTGCTCGTCGACGCGGGCGCTGGCGAGGTGCTCGCGGCGCTGGTCGACGCGCTGGGCGCCGGCGCGCCCGGCGCTGGAATCGTGAGGGACCGCTAGCGACCGCGGAAGGCGCGCGTGATCGCGTCGATGCGCTTGCCGTCCTTGTCGACGCCGCGGCGATCCGCGACGACCAGCAGCAGCTTGCCCTCGGCGAGCGCTGCGCCGGTGGCGTCACCGACCAGGTCCAGGCCCTCGCCCTCGTGCCTCTTGGCGCGGCTCGCGTCGTCGAACTCGCACACCGTGGTCTCGACGCCGCCGACGTCGCCGCGGCGGCACTTGGCGCCGCCGACGTCCTCGTCCGCGAGCGGCACGAGCTTGCCGGGTGCGAGGCCCGCCTTGGTCATGGCGGCGACGAAGCCGTCGACCGACGAGGGCGGCGCGCCCGGCTTTCCGCTCTCCCCGTCGCAGCCCGCGAGCGCGCAGAGCACGAGCAGCGCGCCGAGGGGCAGATGCTGCGCGCGCATGGCTAGAAGTGCCCCTTGGCGCGCGCCTTCAGCTTGAACGAGCCGCCGCCCCCGCCGCCGCGGTGCTTGTGCTTCTTGCCCTTCGAGCGCACATAGACGCGCTCGTCGTGATCGTGGTGCTCGTGCACCACCAGGGGCGCGAAGCCGGCGCGGAACTCGAACACCGGCACCGGCACGTGCACCTGGACGCCCACGCCGACGCCCACGCCCACGCCGCCGTGCACCTCGGCGTGCGCGAGCGGCGCCACCGCCACCACGCCGGGCGCCGAGACCTCGACGAGCACGTCGGTCCAGCCCTGCGGCGGCTCGACGATCACGACCGGACGCTCGTACTCGAGCGACGCGTACACGGTGTTGATGCGTGCGAGCTTGACCCGCTCGACCTCGAACTCGGGCGGGAAGTCGCCCAC
>JBKJOI010000678.1:0-6343 GCA_046595695.1 Haliangiales bacterium
GACAAGGAGACCGACATGGCCGCGCCCGGCGCGGGCGCCTCGGGCGCGTCGGCAGCCGCGGCGGCGCCGAGCGGTGAGAACGGCGAAGGCGAGGGCGACGGCGCGGTCATCGGCGAGTACGTCAACTGTCCGCTCGACAAGGAGCAGTACGTGGCGTTCGTCGCGGCCGTGCGCGAGGGCCGCAAGGTCGCGCCGCACCACTTCGAGGAGCCGAAGTACTTCGAGGGCTGCCTGCCCATCGAAGTGATGGCCGATCGCGGCGAGGACGTGCTCGCCTACGGTCCGATGCGACCGATCGGCCTGCGCGACCCGAAGACGGGGCGCCGGCCCTACGCGGTCGTGCAGCTGCGCCCCGAGAACCAGTGGCGCACCTGCTACAATCTGGTCGGCTTCCAGACCCGGCTCGCGTACCCCGAGCAGAAGCGCATCTTCGCGATGATCCCGGCGCTGGCGAACGCCGACTTCCTGCGCTTCGGGTCGATCCACCGCAACTCGTACATCGACTCGCCCAAGCTGCTCGGCTCCGAGCTCGAGCTGCGCACGCGCCCCGACGTCCGCTTCGCCGGGCAGATCACCGGCGTCGAGGGCTACATCGAGTCGTGCGCGATGGGCCTGCTCGCCGCGCGCTTCACCGCGGCGCGCCTGGCCGGCACCGTGGCCGCGCCGCCGCCGCCGTCGACCGCGCTGGGCGGGCTCCTGCGCCACGTCACCGCGGCGCGCGGGCCCAAGGAGAAGTTCGCGCCCACCAACATCAACTTCGGCCTGCTGCCGCCGCCCGACGAGAAGGTCAAGAAGAAGGACCGCCGCACCTGGCAGGTGGCGCGCGCCGGCCGTGACCTCGACACCTGGCTCGCGCCCTCGGCCGCGCCCGCTGTACAGGAAGCGCCCGCCGCGGCATCCGAGCTGCACGAAAGGATTTCCGTATGACCTTCTACAGCGCCTGGATCGCCGCGCCGCTCATGCTGCTCCTCACCGTGCTCGGGCTGCGCATCTCCGGGCTGCGCGTCTCGGGCGCCGCGCGCGCCGCGCCCGAGCCTTTCACCCGCTGGCAGCGCGCGCACGGCAACGCGGTCGAGCACGTGCCCTTCGTGATGCTGCTCCTGTTCATGCTCGAGCTGGCGCGCGGCGGCAAGGCGATGATCCTCGCGATCGGCGTGCCCTTCGTGCTCGCGCGGCTCGGGCACGCGTACGGTACCACCGCACCGCGCAAGTGGCCCAAGTTCATCGGCGCCGCGGTCACCTACGCGGTCGAGCTCGCGGTCGGCGTGCTGCTGCTCGTGAAGCTGGCCCAGGGCCTGTGAGGCCGCGCCCGTGAGCACCGCGCTCACCATGCCCACGGCCGCCGCGTCCGCGCCGATCGTGCTCTACGACGGCGTCTGCGGCCTCTGCGACCGGACCGTGCAGTGGCTGCTCCGTCACGACCGCGCGCGCCACCTGCGTTACGCCACGCTGCAGGGCGAGACCGCGGCGCGCCTGCGTACGCAGCACGCCGAGATTCCCAGCGACCTCGACACCGTGGTCGTCGTCGACGGCGGCCGCGTGTACCTGCGCGCGCGCGCGTTCGCGCGCATCGCGCGCTACCTGCCCATGCCCTGGCGGCTCGGCACCGCCTTTCGCTTCGTGCCGCGTTTCCTCGCCGACGCCGCGTACGGCCTGGTCGCGCGCTCGCGTTACCGCGTGTTCGGCAAGGTCGACGCCTGCCGCGTGCCGGCGCCCGACGAGCGCGCACTCTTCCTGCCCTGAGCCGGGTCGGGATCGGGGTAAGCTCGCCCGCGGTGCGCAAGGGGCGAGGGATGGTGACGCTGACCCTGCTGTCGGCGGTGGCGGTGGCGTGCGATCGCGCGCCGCTCGACGTCGGCTGCCCGGACATCGCCGCCGGCGAGCTGGAGATCACCGAGGTGCGCGGGCCGCAGGACGGCAGTGACACCTACGGCGAGTGGATCGAGCTCCACAACACCGGCGCCGCGAGCATTCCGCTCGCCGGCGTGGCGCTGCGCCTGCGCAAGCTCGACGGCTCGGGCGCGGTCGACATCGTGATCCGCGCCGCCACGCTCGCGGTGCCCGCGGGCGGCTACGTGGTGCTCGGCCGCGCAGGCGGCGGTGCCGCGCTGCCCGCGCACATCGACTACGGCTACGCCGCCGAGTTCGACGGCGAGCTCTACGCCGCCGGCGTGCTCGACGTGCTCGTCTGCGGCGCGAGCGTCGGCCAGGCGAGCTGGACCGAGCTGCCCGCGAGCGGCACGCTCGCGCGCGACGCCGCCGGCACCTGGTGCCCCGACACGCGCCCGGCCGATCCGCCGTCGCCGACCGAGCTCGGCCTGCCCGGCACGCCCGGCGAGGAGAACCCGTCATGTCCTCCCTGAAGACCTTCGCCTCCCGCTCGCGGCGCGTGCTCGTGCGCCTCGTGCTCGTCGCCACGCTGGCCGGCCTCGCCGCCGCCGTGCCCGCGGCCGCCTGCGCCCCGCTCGAGGGCTCGGCCGCCCAGCGCAAGTACTCGCGCAAGCAAGCCAACGAACGGCTGGGCCAGCTCGAGAAGCCCGGCATCGAGCTCGGCGACTTCACGCTGGCGCCCAAGGCGGTCATCGACGGCGACACCATCCGCGTCTCCGGCCTGGACTCCAGCCTGCGCCTGCTCGGCCTCGACGCCGAGGAGACCTTCAAGAAGGACAAGGAGCGGCGCGCCTTCGAGAACGTCTCGTTCCCCGACTACCTGAAGAGCGCGCGCGGCGAGTCCAAGCGTCCCGTCAAGCTGCCCACGCCGCTCGGTGAGGACGCCAAGCACTTCGCGCAGCGCTTCTTCGAGGGCGTGCAGGTGGTCCGCCTCGAGCGTGATCACCCCGGCGAGGTGCGCGACTACTACAATCGCTACCTCGCCTACGTGCTGGTCGAGAAGGACGGCAAGTGGCTCAACTACAACGTCGAGTGCGTGCGCGCCGGCATGAGCCCGTACTTCAGCAAGTACGGCTACTCGCGCCGCTTCCACGCCGAGTTCGTGGCCGCGCAGCAGCAGGCGCGCGCCGCCCAGGTGGGCATCTGGCAGCCGGGCGGCCAGCACTACGACGACTACGACGAGCGCCTCGCGTGGTGGGACCAGCGCGCCGAGCAGATCGCCGCGTTCGAGCGGCAGGCCGACGGCAAGCCCGACTGGATCGTGCTCACCCGCTGGGACGCGCTCAAGCAGCTCGAGGATCACCTCGGCCAGGAGGTCGTGCTGCTGGGCGCGGTCGCCGACATCCGCCTGGGCGACAAGGGGCCGACCCGGGTGCTGCTGTCACGGCGCATGGGCCAGGACTTCTCGATCATCTTCTTCGACAAGGACGTCTTCGGCACGTCGGGTGTGGCCGCGCGCAAGGGGGAGTACATCCAGGTGCGCGGCGTGGTGAGCAAGTACAAGAACAAGCGACGCAGCGGTCGCGAAGAGCTTCAGATCATCGTGAGCTTGCCGGGGCAGATCGCCGTCCCCGGCGTGGCGGAGGCAGCACCCCATGAAGAGAGTAACTAGCCTAGCGTTCGTGATCCTCGCCGCGGCGCTCGCCGCCTGCGGCCCCGAGACCAGCGGCGACGACGACGGCGCCGCGTGCACCGGGCTGGTCGCCGGCGAGCTCGTGATCAGCGAGATCATGGCCAACCCCGACGGTGAGGACAACGGCAAGGAGTGGTTCGAGATCTACAACGCGGGCAGCGCGGCGCGCGAGCTGGCCGGGCTGACGCTCGTCGCCAGCAGGGCCGATGGCAGCAGCGAGAAGACGCACGTCATGGCCACGCTTGCGCTGCCCGCGGGCGGCTACGTGGTCGTGGGCGGCGTCCTGCCCGACGTGAAGCCCGCCTACGTGAGCTACGGCTACGGTAGCGCGCTGGGCAGCCTGCTCAACACCTCGGGCAAGCTGGCGCTGCGCTGCGGCGCGGTGCTTGTCGACGACGCGGTCTACGACGAGATGACCGACGGCAAGGCGCGCGGCTTCTCCGGCGCGATCACGCCCGACTACCTGGCCAACGACGATCTCGAGCGCTGGTGCGACGGCACCGAGGAGTTCATCCCCGGCTCGTTCGGCACGCCTGGCGGCCAGAACGAGAGCTGCGGCAGCGTCATGCCGCCCGGCATGTGCGACGAGGGCGGCACCCTGAGGCCGACGGTGACGCCGGTCGCCGGCGATCTCGTCATCAGCGAGATCATGCAGAGCCCCGATGGCACCGACGGCACGGCCGAGTGGTTCGAGGTCCACGTCGCGCGTGACGTCGATCTGAACGGCCTCGAGATCGGCAAGGTCCTGGGCGACCCCGATCTCACGCTCGCGCCGCCCAGCTGTGCGCGCGTCACCACGGGCAGCTACCTGGTCTTCGGTCGCTCGATCGACGCGGTCGCGAACGCTGGCCTGCCCGCGGTCGACTTCCTGTACTCGACGGGCCTGTCGACCTCGGGTTCCCTGGTGCTGGCGATGGGCGGCGTGCTCGTCGATCAGATCGTGTGGGCCTCGGCCTTCACCAGCGCGTCGTCGTCGCTCGATCCCGACTCGCTCGACGAGCTCGCCAACGACGATCCCAACGCCTTCTGCAAGGCCGTCGGGGCGTACGGCACGCTGACCAACAAGGGGACGCCGGGCGCGGCCAACCCGCAGTGCCCGCTGGTCGTGCCCGCCGGCATGTGCGACGACGGCGGCGTGGTGCGCGCGATCGTGTCGCCCTTGGTCGGCCAGCTCGTGATCAGCGAATTCCTCGCCGACACGCTCGGCCCCGCCGCCGAGAACCCCGACAAGGAGTGGTTCGAGGTGGTCGCGCGCGCCGACTTCGACCTGAACGGGCTCGAGCTCGGCAAGACGCCGCCCGCGGTGTCGCAGACGCTCGCGTCGCCTTCGTGCCTCGAGGTCACCAGCGGCACGCTGCTGTTGTTCGCGGGCTCCGACGACCCGCTCCTGAACGGCGGCCTGCCCGTCGTGAGCTTCGTGAAGACCTTCGGCATCACCAACTCGGCGTCCGGGCTGTACGTGGGCATCGCCGCCACGGTGATCGACGCGGTCACCTGGTCGACGACGACCGCGGGCGCGTCGACGCAGCTCGATCCCGACGTCATCGACGCGGCCGGCAACGACGTGGCCGCGAACCTGTGCGTCACGCCCGCCGCCAGCACCTACGGCGCCGAGGGCTACGTCGGTACGCCCGGAGCCGTCAACGTCCAGTGTCCGTGACGGAGACGCGCGCCATGCTCGCGTGCACGGTGATCCCGATCGCGGCGGCCGCCTCCGCCGCGGCCTGCTCCGGGGCGGGCGACGGCGGCAGCGCCTGCGGCCCCTCGAGCGGCGTGGTCGCGCGCGTGATCGACGGCGACACCATCGAGCTCGCCAGCGGCGAGAAGATCCGCTACCTGCTCGTCGACACGCCCGAGTCGGTGAACGGCGCCACCGACTGCTTCGGCCACGAGGCCGCGCAGTTCAACACCGATCTGGTCGACGGCAAGCGCGTGACCCTGCGCTACGACGAGGCGGAGTGCACCGACCGCTTCGATCGCACGCTCGCCTACGTGACGGTCGACGGCCGCGAGGCCAACACGCTGCTGGTCGAGCGTGGCTACGCGTGCGTGCTGTACATCCCGCCCGCGGGTACGGACCGCAAGGACGAGCTCTACGCGCTCGAGGCGGCGGCCCGGGCCGAGAGCCGCGGCATGTGGGGCGCGTGCGAGGTGATCACGTGCGACTGAGCCTGCGACCTGTCCTCGTGGCCGCTTCCTGCGTGCTCGCCACCGTGCTCGCCGCGCCCGTCCGCCCCGCCGCGGCCGCTGAGTACGAGGTCTTCGTCGACGTCGAGACCGAGGAGGGCCTCTTCGATCTGCTCGAGTCGCAGCAGATCTCGGACGAGACGTTCGAGCTCCTGGTCGAGCTCCTGCGCCAGGGCGTGGATCTCGATCGCGCTACCCGCGAGGAGCTGTACAGCCTGCCCAACCTGAGCTACGCCGAGGTCGACGCCATCCTGGCTTACCGCAAGGAGGCCGGCGCGATCGGCGAGCCGACCGACCTGGTCGCGGCGGGCGTGCTGAGCGCCGAGAAGCTGCTCGCGATCGCGCCGTTCCTGCGCGTGAGCGTGGGCCGCCCGGCCGCCTACGCCACCGATGGCTGGGTGCGCGTGCCCCTCTTGTACACGCCGCCGGTCGCCGACCTGCCGGCGCTGGCGGTGCAGGCGCGCCTCGTCACGCTCAAGTACTTCAGCTTCGGCGCCGCCGCGGTGGTCACGCGCAACCGCCTCGGTAGGGTCGTCTACGACCCGTCGCGCGACGCGCTCTCCGCGGGTGACTACGGCGCGCAGCTGCACCTGCCCAAGCTGTTCGTGCGCTACGAGAAGGACGACTTCGCCG
>JBKJOI010000794.1:0-3252 GCA_046595695.1 Haliangiales bacterium
GTCCTCGCCCGCCTGGTTGGCGCAGCCGAAGATCACGTCGTCGAGCTTGTCGGCGGGGATGCCGGTGCGCTCGACCAGCGCGCGGATCACCACGGCGGCGAGATCGTCGGGGCGGACCTCCGCCAGGCCGCCGCCGTAGCGGCCGATGGGCGTGCGGAGGGCGTCGACGACGAAGGCAGCGCGGTCACTCATGCGCGGCAATCTACCGGAAAACCCGGGACCGGAAAACTTGCCCCCCGGCGCGGGCCCGCGAACATGGGAGCAATCTTTTCGCAGGAGGCTCCGATGCTGGTCGAAGAGCGAGTGGTCGACGAGGTCGTGCGTGTGATCGCGGCGCTGCCTACGATCGAGAACGAGTCGACGCAGGTGAGCTGGTTCGCCGCGCGGCAGCCGGCGATCGTGCGCTTCCTGGCCTCGCGCTGCGGCGAGGACACCGACGGGATGGCGGTGGCGCTGTACTACGGCTGCGCGATCGAGCGCGCCTTCCACCAGTCGCTCGGGCTGCCTGCGCCGCGCGTGCTCGGCCCGCTGCTGGTGCGCGCCGAGGCCGCGTTCATGAACGAGGCGCAGGCGCGCGCCCATGGCGGACTCGGCCTCGCCGAGCGGCAGCCGGCGCTCGCGCAACTCGTCGCGACCGTGTTGACCTCGCCACCCGTGCCGCTCGAGGAGCGCGAGGCCGCGCGCGTCGGCCTGGCGCTCGCGGCGGTGGTCTACGCGCTCGACGAGGTGGCGTTCGGCCGACCCGTGCCGTAGCGCGACGTCCGCGCGCCGCTACTCGACCACCGCGATCACGCTCGCGAAGGTCTGGCGGCAGGTTGCCTCGCTCACCGCCTCGCAGCCGACGATCAGCCGGCTGCCCTCTTGCATCACCACGATCTTCACGCCGTTGCAGAAGCCTCCGACGCTGTCGCCCTCGAGCGGCCCGACCGAGCAGCCGGCCTTCTGCATGGCGCCGGCGAAGCCGTTGATGACGTTCGCGTTGCCGGGCATGTCGACGGCGAACGTCGAGATGTTCCCGCGGGGCGCGCTGGCCACCGATGGCGAGAACAGCGCCGGCACGATCTTGGGTGCCCAGGAGATGGTCAGGCGCCCCTGGAGGCCGAGCATGGTCACGCTGCCCAGGCCCTCGCTGTCGTTGCTCAGGTACGCGACGCCGCCGGACAGGTGGTAGGCCCAGTTGGCGTACACGGGATCGGCAGAATCGTAGAGCCCGAGCGTCAGGCCGGCGTAGAGCTCGATCGAGTCGGTGGCGGACGCGTCGGCCTCGGTGCCGCCCATGGGCGTGAACTTGGCCGAGCCGGTGCCGCTGTGGAAGTAGCCGGTGCCCGCGATCACGTGCTTGTCGCCCAGCGCGAGCAGCTTCTGATCGAGGCGCACGCCGAAGCCGCTAGCGTTCACGACCGCGCTGCCGCCGCTCTCCGAGCCGACGATGCCCAGGTCGCCACCGTAGGCGAACGCGATGCGTGTGGTCTTCCAGAAGTCGAAGTGCATGCCCAGGTTCAGCCCGACGCTGACGCCGGTCTCCTCGAGGGCGTCGTCGGCCGCGAGCATGCTGCCGCTGGTCGGGTTCGAGACCTTGTACGCGCCGCCGACGAGCTCGGCGTAACAGCCGCTCGCGAGCGTCGCCACGACCATCCCCATGGCACAGACCTTCGACATGACCCCTTCCAGTGCGTTTGGACGTAAGTAGGCGCACCATAAGACCTTGCAGAGAGGTGAGCTGTCATCGGGTGAGTTCCGGGCCGGCTTGGGTGAGTTTCGCGCGGGAGGCTGGTCTGTGCCTTCCTGGGCGCGCTGCCCTTGATCTCGGGCTCCCGCCTCGGCACACTGCGCGGACGATGACGTTGAACCCCCGCAGCCACGTGGCCGATGAAGCCGTGAACGGCACCATCGACTCGTTCACCGCGCTCGATCAGTCCGGCGACAAAGAATCCATGAACGATCTGGCGCAGCGACTCGGCAAGGAGCAGCCCGCGCTCCTGCAGTTTGCCGCGCAGATCAAGAACGACCACGGCGACGCCCTGGGCGAGGCCGCGGTCTTCTACGGCACGCTCATGTGGGCCATGTTCGATCGCGCGCACGGCCGGCGCGTGCCGCGCCTGCTGCCCGCCAACCTGGTCGACGCCGACAAGATCGTGAAGGCCGAGCTCGCTGCAGTCGAGGGCCTCGCCGACAAGCCGGTGCACGAGCGCGTCGCGCCCGAGCTGGGCACGCGTCAGCCCGACATCGTCAGCAAGCTGCAGGAGCTCATCGCCGAGGACGTCAAGGAGAGCGCGCTCACCGTCGAGGGCGCCGCCGTGATCCTGGGCCCCACGCAGGCCATCATCGAGGCCTTCGACGCGGCCCTGAGCGGCAAGCGTCCCGGCCAGCAGCTCGGCCCCGTGGTGCGCGAGGCCCCCAAGGTCGGCCGCAACGAGCCCTGCCCGTGCGGGAGTGGGAAGAAGTACAAGCGCTGCCACGCGGGCGCCGAGGCGTAGCAAGCAAGCTAGCGGGCCGGGCGCGCCGGGGACGAGGCCCGCGGGGATGGGGCCCGCGGGGACGGGGCGCGCGGCCCGGGCGCGCGGGACGGGGCTTGGCGCATGGCTCCGCACCGGCAGTGGCTTCGGTGCGGTGTCGCAGTCGGCTGTGACGGGGTGCGGGCCGTGATCGGCTCCGGTGCACGCGTCGTCGACGCGCTGAACACATCCGTCACATTGTAGCTGCGGCCGCCGTGGCCGGGCGAGAGGTGTATACGCCGTGCGTCGGTGGGCGGCAGGCTGTGGCGGCGCGGGCACGCTGGACGCGGCAGGAGCCGGCAGGCGCTGGCACCCCACCGCGCAAGTGCGCGACGTCACGTGCGGGTCGCGATCTTGCTTCTCTCGCGGTCATGGCCGATTCCGCCGCCCTGTCCGCGCGCATCGCCGAGCTCGAGCAGCGGCTGGGCCTGCTCGAGGCCGCGCTCGCTCCGCGTGCCTCCGCCGCACCCTCCCTGCTGTTCCCGCCGAGCACCGCGGCCTCCGCGGCGCCGTACCGTGACGCGCCGCCGCCGCCGCCGCTGCCGCCGCCCGCGCTCGACGAGCCGGCGCCGGAGGAATCGATCGAGAGCGCGCTCGGGCTGCGCTGGTTCAACCGACTGGGCGCGATCACCGTGCTCGCCGGGCTGCTGCTCGGCGCGGGCTGGGCCAGCCGGCACGGCTACCTGGGCCCCGAGCTGCGCCTGGCGCTGGCCGCGCTCGCGGCCGCGGTGATCTCTCGCGCCGGCGCGCGTGCGCT
>JBKJOI010000804.1:0-6777 GCA_046595695.1 Haliangiales bacterium
CGATCGCGGGCAGCTACCGCATCGGCTTCGGCCAGAAGCTCACCTTCGACAACACCTCGCGCTACACGCCCAACGGCTTCGTCGTCGACGACGACCTCACGCGCGGCTCGTCCTTGACCTCGGCGTGCAAGGAGTCGACCGGCGAGCTGGGCATGTCACCGTGCGCGGGCGCGGCCGGGAACGAATACACCGCGCCCGACTTCCGCTGGCGCGAGGGCCTGTTCGGCGCCGCGCTCAGCCTGCGCGGGATCCCGGCGGGCCCGGGCACCCTGCAGCTGCACGGCTTCGCCTCGGTGGCGGCGCGGCCGATCTACCAGTACGAGATCTACGATCGCGCGGACTGCAGTGATCCGCGCAACGACAACGACCCGGCGTGCGCCGCGCCGCGCGTCTACAAGCGCCAGGACGATCTGCTGGCGCCGACCAGCACGTTCTCCTTCTCGACCCTGCCCGACATGTTCCGCGAGACCACCGCGGGTGCCAACGTGAGCTGGTTCGCCGGCGACCGCACGCACGTGGGCGCGACCGGCTACGTGTCGTCGATCCACTGGCTCACCGAGGGCATCGACCTCGACTTCCAGGAGTACGCGCGCTACCCGCGCGGCGGCGCGTTCGGCGCGGTCGGCGTCGACGGCGCCTTTCGCCTGCGCAGCTCGGATGTGTTCCTCGAGGTGGCGCGCAGCTTCGACGCCGCGCCGGTCGACCAGGACGGCGGCGGCGGCTTCGCCGGGATCCTGCGCACCACCGCGACCTGGGACCAGCAGGAGCTCGAGGCCACGCTGCGCTACTACGACACCGCGTTCACCAACCCGTACGCGCGGCCGATCGCCGAGCCCGACGAGTACGAGGGCCAGCGCGCGCGCGACGAGGCCGGGTTGCGGCTCAAGTATACCGGCAGCTTCAACCGCCGGCTGTCGCTGCGCGCCACCGCTGACGTCTGGGCGCCGCCCTCGGAGAGCTACGAGCGCGTCAAGGCGCTGGCGTTCCTGCGCGTCGACTGGCTGGCGACCCGGCGGGTCGGCCTGGGCGTGTGGACCTCGTGGCAGGACAAGGGCCTGGGCGTCGCCGAGGCCACGCCCTGCTACGAGATCGCCACCGACGTCGGTCTCGACGGCGAACCGATCGACTGCACCGGCCAGAAGCTGCAGGCGGCCTTCCGCGTCAAGCTGCAGGCGAGCAAGCGGCTCGGGCTCTCGGCGCAGTACTCGCACGAGCTGCTCGACGACGGCGACATGCGCTTCGCCGATTCGGGCGGCCGGCGCCAGGACGCGCAGGCGTGGCTCATGGCCACCTGGCGCGCCACCGAAGCGCTGCGCCTGCGCGCGCGAACCCGCTGGCTCGACGACGGCCTCGGCCAGCCCGACTATCTCGAGTCCTCGCTGTGGACGTACGCGGAGCTCGCGTACTCGTGGCAGAAGGCGTGGCGGGCGCGGCTGCGCTACGACGTGTACGTCTACCTCGACGATCGCGCGTCGACCGCCGAGCGCAGCCCGAATCCGGAGCAGTGGCTCTGGCTGGAGCTCGAGGCGAAGTTCTGACGGGAGGTGGCCTGGCCGATGGGCGGTGACGATCCAGCCCGGGCACTGCTGCGAGAGTGGCGAGAAGTGAAGGGGACTAACGTTAGCTGGGGGCGGCCTTGCGCACGTTCTGCGCCTGAAGACCCTTGGGACCCTCGATCAACTCGAACAAGACCTCCTGCCCCTCCGTCAACGATCGGAAGCCGTCCCCCTGAATCTGGCTGTAGTGGACGAAGACGTCCGGCCCCTCGTTGCGCGTGATGAACCCAAACCCCTTGGCGTCATTGAACCACTTCACACGGCCCTGAGTATTCACGGTCCCCTCCTACTGAAAAATGAGACGCAAGAGGCACTTAAACGCCGCCGCCTCCCATCGTCAACGGGGCCGAAATGAAAATCGGGTTTCGTACTGAAAAATTTCAGTAGAGCGCGTGTACGTGGCTGCCCGCGTAATAGTGGAGCAGGATCTTGCGGTAATCCCGCCCACCCTCCGCCATGCCGATAGCGCCGGTCTGACACATCCCGACCCCGTGACCGAAGCCGGCACCGTCGAAGATCCAGCGCGTCACCGCGCCACCCTTCTTCTCGGCGCTGACCGCGAAGAGCGTGCTCTTGAGCCCGCCGAAGAGCCTTCGGATGCGCAGATCACCGTCGACGACGACCGAGGCCCTGGCGCCCACGATCTCGAGCGACCGCACGCGCCCCGACACGCCGCGCGCGCGCGGCTCGAGCTTGCGCACCGCACCCAGAGTCGGGAACTCGGCTGCGACCAGGCGGTCGAGCGCGGCGGCCTCCTGTTCGACACGCCAGCGAAACCTGCCCTTGGCATAGCGGGTACGCCCGCAGTACGCGTGCTCGGGCGGGAGTGCCAGATAGTCGCGCACGTTGTCGTCGGTGACGCCGCCGGCGAACCGGGCCATGGCCTTGGCGTCCTTGCCCTCTGCGTCCAGGCGGCCGCGCAGCGACGGGTCCGGCGCCAGCTTCCAGATGTTCTCGTTGTGCTCGGAGAAGCCACCACACGAGGCGGCGTAGTAGGCTTGCACGAGCCCGCCGCCGTCGCGCATGAGGACTTCACCGCGGGTGGCGCGGACCGCCTTGCTCGTGCGGTCGTCCTCGAGCCCGACGCCGCCATAGACCTGACAGTGCTGCGACGAGCACACCACGTACGGGTCGTTGAAGTGGCGGGTGCCGATCTTGGCCAGCAGCTCGGTGCGAGCGGCCACCGCCTGCGCGCGCAGCGCCTCGGCGGGCGCGTCGGGGAACATCTCGGAGGGCACCAGGCCCATGAGCAGCCGGTCCTCGGGGATCGCGTTCACGACCGTCAGCAGGCCGTCCTTGCCGATCGTCACGTAGACCTTGCCGAAGTAGCTGCGCGTCTCGCGCTTCTCGGCGTTCACCTGCGAGCCGCCGCCGCCGTGGACCACGTCGGCGACGGTCACCGTGCCGGCGGCCGAGCCGGGCGAGAACCACAGCACGTTCTGGTTGCGCACGACGGTGGCGCCGGCGGTCGCGACCAGCGTGCCGCGCGGCGCGTCGACCATCTCGGGGTGGACGCTGGTCTCGATGCTCCACTTGCTGGCGAGCGCGCGCGCAGCCCGCTCGGCCGCCGCGACGTCGCCCTCGGGCGCGATGCCGAGCAGGGTCTCGCGGCTGTCGATCATCTCGCCCTCGACGCCGAACAGCACGCCGATCTCGAAGGTCCTGGGCTCGTAGCCGCGCTGCTTCCACGCGGCCAGCTCGGCGTCGCCGGCGTGGCGCGAGACGATCACCCAGTGGAGCAGGCGTGCCGGCTTCGGATTCTCGACGGTGACCGTCCATGTCCGACCGGCCGAGATCTCGGCGCCGCCGTCGCCCTCGGGCAGCACGCGCAGGACCTTCTCGGCCTCGAGAGTGACCTTGGTCTGACCACTCATGATCTCGACCGTCACGATGGGCAGGCCTTCGCGATTGAAGGTGAAGCGGTGGCTATAGAGCAGGCGCCGCTTGTCGCTGGTCGACATCTCGTCGGCGTGCGCCGTGAGACCGAGGGCCAGGGCCGCCGCGGCCAGGGACAGGAGAGCCCAGGTCCTTCGCATGCCCCCACGGTAGGCGGGGGTCGATGCGGGGGCAAAAAACCTACTCGGCGGGCAGCTCGACCCGGATGATGTAGCTCAGGTTCATGTAGTTGATCGTGAAGTGGGCGGCGACCGCCGCGCCCAGATCGCCCAGCGAGCCGGTCAGCCAGCCGAACAGCAGGCCGATCACGAACGCCGAGAAGGTCCAGGGCAGGAAGCGCGTGCCCGGCCCAATGTGGAGCAGGGCGAAGATGGCCGCCGAGGGCACCACGCCGATCCACGGCTGCAGGGCGCCACGGAACAGCAGCTCCTCGCCGACCGAGCTCGCGACCGCCAGAATGAAAATGTCGCGGGCGCTCAGGTTGCCGAGCACGCCGCGGAAGTCTCGGTGCAGGCGACGCGCCCAGTCGAACCGGTGCACCGCCAGACGCGACGCGAACACCACCACCAGCCCGATGGCCACGCCGATGAGCGGGCTCAGCAGCAGGCGGAGCGGGGAGGACACGCCGGCGATCCGGTAGATGTCCCAGTCACCGCGGATGCCACCGATGACGACCGCGACCACCGCGAGGCCCGCGTACAGGGCGAGAACAGACTCGTTCCTGGTGGCGGGGCCGCGGTGCCGATCGGTGAGCTCCATCGTGCCGCTGTGGCCTCTGAGGTGGACTCTACTCTGAAGTAGCGGACTTGTTGGAGCGGACCTGATTTGGAGTGGTGGAGCGGAGCGTGCGAGAGGTGCTGCTGAGAGGTGCTGCTGAGGTGTGGAACCGGGTGTGGTGCGAGGAGGGGGACTCGAACCCCCAAAGGATTGCTCCCGCCAGCCCCTCAAGCTGGTGCGTCTACCAATTTCGCCATCCTCGCCGGCGTGACGACGGTATGTACGCGACACCGTTTACGGTGTCAAGCCTCTTGGGCGACCTTCAGGCAGTGCCAGCGCGTGTGATATCTTCACGTTCCTCACATGACTCCGGGGCGACGGAAAGAGACGACGGGGTATGTCGACAGGGCCTGAGCGACAACCTGTTCCTGGCGTGGTCCTGGCTGACATCGCCGAGGAGCTCATCCGGGCGCTCGAGGCCGGTGGGATCGGTTTCGCGCTCACCCGCGAGGAGCCCGGCGTGGGCCCGGTGCGCATCTACGTGAGCAAGCGGGCGGCGGAGATCCTGGGTGAGCCGGTCGAGGACCTGGTGGGCACCCCGGGGATCCTGTCGCTGACGCCCGAGGAGCAGCAGCGGCTGGGCGAGAAGCGGGCGCGTCGCTTGGCCGGCGAGAACGTCGACAACAAGTTCGAGACGGTGGTGCAGCACCCCGACGGCAAGCGTCTGCCCATCGAGGTGGGCTTGAGCACGATGCAGCTGCAGGGACAGCTCACCTACGTCGCCTTCTTCAGCGACATCTCCGAGCGCAAGCACACCGAGGCGCAGCTGGCCGCCTCCGAGGTACGCTTTCGCAAGCTCATCGAGGCCGCCCCCGACGCGATCTTCGTGTCCCAGGGACCCAGGCTGCACTTCGCCAACTCGGCGATGGCGAGCATCCTCGGCTACGAACGGCCCGAGGAGATCGTCGGTCGCATGCTGCACGAGATGATGCATCCCGACGAGTTCGCGCAGGTCAGTCGCCGCATCGTCGAGATCGAGCGTGAGGGCGGCCCGCAGGTGCCGGTCGAGCGCCGCCTGCGCCGCAAGGACGGCACCTGGGCTCACCTCGAAGTGAAGACGATGGGCATCGAGTTCGACGGCCAGCCCAGCATCATCTGCTACGGCCGCGACATGACCGCGCGGCGCCAGCTGCAGGCGCAGCTGCTGCAGTCCGACCGCATGGCGGCGGTCGGCGCGCTCGCGGCGGGCGTGGCGCACGAGATCAACAACCCGCTCGCCTACGTCATGCTGAACCTGGACCTGGTCATGCGGCAGCTGCGCAACGCAGGCTCTACCGGCACCGTGCGCAGCGCCGATCTCGTCGACAAGCTGGCCGAGGCGCGCGAGGGCGCCGAGCGCGTGGCCCTGATCGTCCGGGATCTGCTGTCCTTCGCGCGCAGCGAAGAGAGTTGGGGCCAGGTCAACCTGCGCGACTGCGTCGACGGCGCGCTCAAGATGGTCAAGAACGAGCTGCGCGGCCGCGCGCAGCTCGAGATCGACTGGGGCGACCTGCCGTACATCGACGGCAACTCGGCGCGTCTGGGGCAGGTCTTCCTGAATCTACTGATCAACGCCATCCAGGCGCTGCCCACGATCCATCCGGAGAAGAACCACATCCGGATCATCGCCTTCCAGGACAACGGCAAGGCGATCGTCGAGGTGCACGACAGCGGGCCGGGCATCCCCGAGGCGGCCCTGCCGCATCTCTTCGAGCCCTTCTTCACGACGAAGCCCGCGGGCGAGGGCACCGGCCTGGGCCTGAGCATCTGCCACAGCATCGTGACCTCCATGGGCGGAGAGCTCACCGCGCGCAACGCCCACGAGATGCGCGGCGCGGTCTTCCGCGTGGCGCTCCCGCGCAGCGGCTCGGTCCTGCAGCGGTCGTAGGACCCAGAGTGACCGCCAGGCTCTTGGCGCCTTGGCGTTCAAGAGCCGAGAGCGCTACGAGACGCGGTGGACCTTCAGCAGGTTGGTCGACTCGCCCGAGCCGATCGGCACGCCCATGGTGATGACCACGCGCTCGTTCTCGTGCGCCAGGCCGCGGATCTTGAGCGCGTCCTCGATGCGGAAGAACATCTCCTCGGTGCTCGCGGCCGGCGCGATGTGCACCGGGATGACGCCCCAGTAGAGCGCCAGGCGGCGGAAGGTCACCAGGTTGGTCGTGAGCGCGACGATCGCCGCGTCGGGTCGGTACTCGCTGACCAGGCGCGCGATCGCGCCCGAGTCGGAGTAGCAGGCGATCACCTTGATCTGCATGCTGCGCGCCGCCACCACCGCGGCGTGCGCGATCGCGTTGGTCGAGTGCGCCATGTCGAGCGCCATCGGCTCGAGGTTGGTCTTGTAGTAGGACGAGTGCTCGATCTCGCGCGCGATGTCAGACATGGTGCGGACGGCTTGCAGCGGGTACTTGCCGCTCGCGGTCTCCGCCGACAGCATGAGCGCGTCGGTGCCGTCGAGCACCGCGTTGGCGATGTCAGAGGCCTCAGCGCGTGTCGGCCACGGGTTCTCGATCATGCTCTCGAGCATCTGCGTGGCGGTGATGACCACCTTGCCGGCGGGGTTGGTGAG
>JBKJOI010000927.1:0-3247 GCA_046595695.1 Haliangiales bacterium
TCGCCGCGTGGTCCCTGGCGGAACTGGCGCCGACGCCTCGGTCGACCTGAACGCGATCCCGATCGCCATGATCGACCACATCGAGGTCCTCAAGGACGGCGCCTCGGCGATCTACGGCTCCGACGCCATCGCCGGCGTGGTCAACATCATCACCCGCAAGGATTTCGTCGGCCAGGAAGCCAGCGCCTACACCGGCGCCACCCAGCGCGGCGACGGCCTGACCTACGATCTCAACTTCGTGACCGGCGCGTCGAACAAGAAGAGCAACATCGTCTTCTCTGCCGGCTACTCCGAGGCCAAGCCGGTCTTCGCCGCTGATCGCGGCTTCAGCGAAGTGCAGCGCACGATCGACTGGGAGACGGGCGAGGTCACAAAGGTCGGCTCCTCGGCGACGCCGAATGGTCGGCTCGGCACCGACTTCGACGGCGATGGGATGCCCGATGTCGGCAATGCTGCGTGGGACGCGGAGGTCCTTGCCAATTGCCCGAGCGGTGTGTGCACGCGCGATACCCTCGGCGGTCCGTGGCGCGACTTCGTTGGCACGGGCGAGCCCAACGACTTCTACAACTTCCAGCCCGAGAACTATCTGTTCACTCCGTCGCAGCGCTACAACGTGTTCTCGTCGGGTAGCCATAACTTCGGGGACCGCACGCGCGCGTTCTTCGAGGGCATGTACATGAGCCGGCGCTCGGATCAGCAACTCGCGCCCGAGCCGCTGTTCATCGAGCAACTCGGCCTCGTGATCTCTGCGGACAGCGTCTATAACCCGTATGGAACCGACATTGGTCTCTATCGCCGCCGGCTGAGCGAGGTGGGCACGCGCGATTCCGCCCAGTCGGTCGGAACCTTTCGCATCGTCACGGGGCTGGACGGTCAGCTCCCTGAGGACTGGCCGATCTTCAACAATGGCAGCTGGGAGCTCTCGTTCAACTACGGCCGCACCGATGCGCAGCAGATCAACGCCGGGAACTTGGTGAAGAGCCGCGTCGCCGCCGCGCTCGGCCCCAGCTACATCGACGCAGGTGGCGTGGCGCGCTGCGGAACCGAGCTCGCGCCCGGTGATGCTGGGTGTGTTCCGCTCGACGTTCTGGGTGGTGAAGGTTCGATCACGCCAGAGATGGCGAAGTACCTGACCTACACCGGCGTGTCGGGCGGCTTCAACGAGCAGAAGAGCATTAACGCCTCCATGCGCGGTCCCCTGGCCAAGACCCCCTGGGGCGGCTTCCTCGCCATGGGCCTGGGCGCCAGCCTGCGGGACGAGTCGGGCGGCTTCCAACCTGACCCACTCACCTCGACCGGCGATACCACCGGCAACGCCCAGGAACCCACGGGCGGCAGCTTCGACGTGAGGGAGGGCTTCACCGAGATCTCCTTCGTGCCCGTCGTGGGCAAGGAATACGCGCAATGGGTGGAGCTGAACGGCGCGGTGCGGGCGTTCGACTACAGCACCTTCGGCTCGGACGTCACCTGGAAGGCCGGCGCGCTGTTCCGCACCGCCTTCGGGTTGGCCGTACGCGGCACCTACTCGACCGCGTTCCGCGCGCCCGCGATCTCCGAGCTCTTCTCTGGGTCGTCCGACTCCTTTCCGCAGCTCACGGACCCCTGCGACACCACCGACGGGCCGTTGACTGACCCCAACGCGATCGAGCAGTGCGCGGCCGAAGGCCTCCCTGCTACCTTCGAGAACGAGGTCGCTCAGATCCGCACCCAGGTCGGCGGTAACCCCGAGCTCGAACCCGAGACCGCCAAAGTCTTCACGGTTGGCGGCGTCTGGGAGGTGCCGATGGTCGAGGGTCTATCCTTCACCCTCGACTACTTCAACTTCAACATCGCAAACGCCATCCAGGCGGTCGGCGCTGACGTGATCCTGGCCAATTGCTACGGCCCCAACCATACAGACTGCGAAAAGATCACACGCCGTCCGGGGTCCGGAGTCATCGACTTCATCGACGACAAGCAGACCAACATCGGCGGCAACGAGACGTCCGGGCTCGACTTTGCAGTCGCGTACGAGCACACCGTCGCGAGCGCTGGCCGCTTCCGTACTCAGGTCGAGGGTACCTACCTGTTCAAGTACCAGGAGACCAACGCGCTCGAGACGCGCGAGGGCCGTGACGTCTACGACCTGGGCGTGTATCCGACGTTCCGCGCCAACCTGCTGCTCGCCTGGGGCAAATCGGGCTGGGGAGCGGGCACCAACGTTCGCTACATCGGCGGCTTCGAGGAGTGCGAGGACAACGATTGCAACGCGGGCGACAAACCGCGCCGCGACGTCGACGCCAACGTGACCGCCGACCTGTTCGGCAGCTACGGGTTCAAGTCGTCGGCGGGCAAGACCAACATCAACGTCGGTGTGAACAACGTCCTCGACCAGGATCCGTCGATCATCTACAACGGCTTCCTCGCCGAGTCGGACGCCTCGACGTACGACTACCTGGGCCGCTACTTCTACATGCGCCTGACCCAGGCGTTCTAGCCCTTCGGGCCGCCACGGCGTCTTCCGTCGTGGCTCCCTCCTCCGCGCAATTCACACCCTGAACGTCTCTCCGGGCGCCGCCGCCGGTCGGCGACTCGTGCCCGCGCGCGCGTGGACGGCACGGCGCACGAGCCCGCGAGCCGATTGGGCGGTGTCCCGTGGAACACGGGAACGGGCTCGATGAAACCAAGGGCTGGGCGCACGTGGTCGCCCGTCACTTCGGCGCGGGTAGTTCATGGTCAACGAGGGCGCCGTCAAGCGGCCAAGCTCTATGTGCGCGAGGTCGACGTCGGCTTCGATGTCGGCTTCGACAAGTACAACAACATGGCAGCGACATCCGTCATGACCGTCATGACCGTCATGACCGGCGAGCTGGTCACCGCGTTCGCGGGTAAGCTCGACCAATGACGACGACCCGCTTGAGCGAGGACCAGACGCGCGAGGAGCTCGAGGCGTCACGCGCGGCCATCCGCGGCGGCACCGCGCCCGCTGGCCTGCTCGCGGCCCTGCGCTCGCGCTTTCCCAGAACATACGCCGAGGCGTTTATTGTCGACTGGATCCCCGAGCAGGCCGAGGACATCTATGTCGTACTGGTGCACGACGAGATTGCCACGATCGAGGTCATGCGCCGCAGCCAGGAGCTTGTCTCGTGCGACGTGCTCAGCGTGGCGGCATACCGGGCAGCGAATCCCCTGCCCCGATCGGATCGCCGCAGGCTCGAGCTCGCCATGAAGCTGGCTGCCGCTGCGCGCTGACGAGCTCACACGGCAG
>JBKJOI010000998.1:0-5364 GCA_046595695.1 Haliangiales bacterium
CGAAGCAGTAACGCCGCAGGCGGCTACTGGATATGGTAGCGACCGAGCGCGCCGCCAGAGGCGACGTACACGTCGGCGCAGTCGAGCGTGCCGCGGCCGAAGACAACGTTCGCGGCCGCCGGGAGATCGGTCAGCAGGATCTCCTCGCCGGTCCAGTCGGCGGCGTAGCGGAGTAGCCTGCCTTGGGTGTTGTCGCCGATATACCACCGGCCCTGCTCATCCAATGCGATTCCATCTGGCTTTCCACCGACATCACCAACGTTGGAACGAGCCACTTCCTTCATGTTCGCACCAAGCGTCAGCGAATAGACGACGCCGCCGTTGTAAGAAACCGCGAGCAACGTCGTTGCATTCTCGAAGAAGATGCCATTCGGACCGCCAGGGATGTCCGTCGTCGTAACCTCGGTGCGCGTGCCGGCGAGGTCCACCCGGTAGATGCTGCCATCTCCCAGCGAAGAGTAGTAAATCGCCCCGTCCGGCCCGATCACGATGCCGTTCGCGCTTGGTGCCGGGGAGTAAAGGATCGTGGCAGCCGGCGTCGCTGCGATCGTATCGATCTTCCAGATCGCGCCGCCCAGCGATGGCGCAGCGACGTACAGCATCCCGCTCGCGTCGTCGTACACGAGGCCGAAGATCGTCGTCGTGCCACCGACGTCGACCCACGCGTTCTCCGGCGCCGTCCCTGGCCGCCGGCGCCCGATCTTGCCGTTCTGCGAGTAGTACAGCGTGCCGTCGGGCGCGATGGCCAGCCCCTCGGTGCCCGTGATCTGGGCGACCGGAAGCACCTCCGTGCCGCACTGAGGCTCCACGGCGCCGTCGGGCATCGCCACGGGAGCGTCGGGGCCGGGCGCCGCGTCGGGCTCGATGCCCACGTCGGCGTCGGCGATGTCCTGGACATCGCCGTCTGCGTCGGCCTCGGAATCATCGGAGCAAGCGCCACCCAGCAGCAGGAGGGACAGCGCGAAGAACAACCCAGAGCTTCTCGAACCAGTCATACTCGGGATAGTAGTCATGGTCGGCCGAGTGTTCACCTCGCCGCTTCTATCCTTGGCGTGGGCCGCCGCGGCGGTCGCCGGCATGGTAGCCGCGTGCACGCCGAGCGTGCCGATCCACGCGTACCTCGAGCGGCGTACGGCGGCGATCTGCGCGTGGAAGGTGAGCTGTGGGCTCGTCGTCGCCGATGCCCACTGCCGGGGTATCGAGGTCGTCGATGCCTTCGAGGTCGCGACGCTCGACGCGGTCGTCGCCGGCCGCGCGCACTACGACGGCACGGCCGCGCACGAGTGCCTCGCCGGCCTCGCGGCGCGCGGCTGCACGGTGTTCGATCTGTACAACCGCGCGCCCCGCGAGCTCGGCGTGTGCGCGCAGGTATTCGAGGGCACCGTGGGCACCGGTGGTGCGTGCCGCTCCAGCGACGAGTGCAGCTCGGCGTTCTGCAACGTGCCCACGAACCCCGTCGACGGACCGACCTGCGGCGTGGGCGCCTGCGGCACCGTCGATCGGATTGCCAGCATCGGCGAGAGCTGCGCGGGTGGACGCGCCTGCGACTTCGATGCCTACTGCGCGGACGACGGCAACTGCCGCCCCGCGCAGCAGGTCGGCGAGCCGTGCGGTGGCGAGCTGGGCGACTGCGAGGCGGCACTCCATTGCCAGGGCGGCGTCGGGACCGAGCGCGGCGTCTGCCGCCGCCTGGTGCCCGAGGGTGACACCTGCGAGACGCTCTACGGCCCAGGCTGTGATCGGCTGGACAACGTGTGCTTCGCCGACCGCTGCCAGGCGCGGCGTCAGGCCGGCGAATCGTGCCAGGACGGCGCGCCGTGCGTGGCGCTCGCCACCTGCGCGGACGGCACCTGCGTGCCGCTGTCGCTGGCCTGCACCTTCGATGCTGACTGTGGCGGCGCCGGGCTCGAGTGCGCGAGCGGCGCGTGCAAGCTCACCCCGACCTGCCCCGCCGATTGACCCTGCCGCCGCGCTGGGCTTCGCAGTAGCATGCACCGGGCCTCGGACGGGCAGCGAGGGCGCGTGCAGATCTTGCTCTCGCTGCTTGCGCCACGCGAGAGCTACTGTTCGACGAGATCACCACCGAGCTCGACCTTGTCGCGCGCGGCCGCCTGCTGCGCTTCCTGCGCAAGGAGAGCGAGGCGCACGGCGCGACCATCTTGCACGCGCCCCGCACCCTCGACGGGCTCGACGACTGGGCCACGCACCTCGTCTACCTGCGTGCCCTCGCCGCTGCACCGCCTCGTCGCCCGCTGGCTGCGCGACTGAGGCCGGTCGCACGGCGCAGGCCGTGGCGCGGACGTTACCGGCGATCCATCAAGATGCGGAGGATGTACCAGAACAGCAGCGCGACCGCCGAGAACAGCGCCAGCGACGCGGCCACGTGCGAGCCCACGGGGTAGTGGCGCATGATGTTCGACGTGTAATAGAGGATGTACCCGGCCGCGAACACTACCATCACCGCCGCGAACACCGTGCCCAGCGTGAAGCCGAAGAGGATCGAGCAGATCACGAGGCCCATCGCGGCGAAGCCTGCCACCATGAGGCCCTGGCGCAGGAAGGAGAAGTCCTTGCCGGTCAGGAATACGATGCCGGTCAGGCCGCCGAAAACAATCGCGGTGTACAGGCCAGCCGTGGGGATCACGTTGGGATCGCTGTAGGCCGCCGCGATGTACAGCAGCGGCGCGAACACGATGGCCTCGGCCACCACGTACATGCCGAGCCCCAGGTACTGCATGCCCTTCGAGTGCGGCGTGCGCGCGAAGCGATCCGCAATGTAAGAAACGCCCATGAACGCCGCCAGCACGATGAGCCAGCTGTAGCGTCCACCGACGGCAAACTGCGTCAGCGCGAGCGCGGCGCCGGTCGTGAACAGCATGTACTCGAAGGCGATGAACGCGAGGATCGCCGCACCGAGGTGCAAGTAGGTTTTCTTGATGAAGTCAGCGCGCGCGTCGGCGGGTGCATCGGCGACCGCTACGCCCCACTGGTTTCCGTAATCCATGACGTATCTCCTGGCCTGCGTGGCCACCCCTTTGATCAGGGTTTGAACACTTCGTACAACACCCGGTAACTCTTGTCTGTTCCCGGAATCGTGGCATCGATTTCCTCGAACGCAACGCCGCCCGCGTCGCCGATCTGCTCGCGCGCGGCGCGCGTGACCAGGATTTCGTTGGCCTTCGCGGTGTCCTCGCCGAGCTTGCTCGCGGCGTTGACCTCGGCGCCGTAGCAGTCGACGTCGGCAATGCGCAAGATGCGGCCCGAGCCGATGCCCACGCACAGGAGCACCTGCTCCTCCGGGATTCGGCGCGACGAGAGTGTCCGACAGGCACGCTGCATGGTGATCGCGCAGTCCAGCGCGCGCGCGGCCTTCTTGAACAGGATGAGAAAGCTGTCGGCCTCGATCTTGACGAGGATGCCGTCGTGCGCCGCCACGATGGGCAGGAGCACGCGCTTCTGCTCGTGGATGATCTGCAGGAAATGAATGATGCCGAACGCGGCCACCTGGCGCGAGAAGCCGGAGAGGTCGGTGAACATCACCGCCCAGTCCTCGCCGAATAGATCCCAGACGCGCTGATCGAGCGCCTTGGTGTCGGCGCCGGGCAGCGCGCGCTCCTCGATCAAGTGCCAGAGCCGGGATTCGCTGCCCTTCAGATCCTGGTCGGAGATGCCCACGGACGGTCAGGTTAACCCAGAACAGCGCGACCGCGAAATCCGACACGTGGGGTGCGGTGGGCTGGACACGATCGCGCGCCGAGCCGGCGAGTTTCGCTGAGTTGGCGTATGGCACGGCGGCTGCTCTATCTCCGGGCAAGCGGGCGAAGCGAAGCCAACCGGCCCGCAGGAGGACGAGAGATGCGTTTCCCGAGGATCCGTCAGATGTGCGGTCAGTCGATGGCGGCGTGGGTGATGGCGGGCGCGATCGCGTCATCGCTGGTCGTGGCAGGTTGCGGCGGCGATGGTGAGAGCAGCGGCGGGGCGACCAAGCGTGCCGCACGTGAGACTGCGGTCGACCAGCAGCGGTCACCGGTAGTGACGCCCGCGCCGGCGGCCGCGCCGGCGGCGGTGGCGGAGGCGGTCGAGGCGCCGGGCGCGAACGCGCCGGTGCGCGAGCCGGTGGTCGTGCCGGAGGGCTACGCGGCGCGCATGAAGCTCGCGAGGAAGCTCGTCGCCGAGGGCCGCGTGGACGATGCCGAAACGGTCTACGAACAGGCCGCCGATGCGGAGCCGACGCGCGCGGCGCCGCATATCGAGATGGCGCGCCTGCGCATCGTGGAGAAGGACGTCGCGGGCGCGCGCAAGCACGCCGAAGCCGCGGTCGAGCTCGAGCCCGGCTCGTCGGGCGCGTGGAACACCCTTGGCCGCGTCGAGCTGCTCGACGGCGACAAGCTGGCGTCGGTGGCCGCGTTCGAGAAGGCGACCGAGACCAACCCGGACAACTCGTTCGCGTGGAACAACCTGGGCCTGGTGCTGTCGCAGCTCGGCCGCTGGGACGAGGCGGTCGGTGCGCTCGAGCGCGCCACCGGCGGCGACAAGCCCGAGCCGTACATGTGGAACA
This sequence comes from Haliangiales bacterium, assembly GCA_046595695.1. Lineage (GTDB taxonomy): Bacteria > Myxococcota_A > Polyangia > Haliangiales > SHYZ01 > JBKJOI01. The sequence continues at coordinate 4,559 of JBKJOI010000998.1, forward strand.
ACCTGGGCCAGGCGTACGAGAAGACCGATCAGCTCGAGCTCGCGCGCGCCTCGTACCGGCAGGCGGCGAAGGCGGGATCCGAGTCGGCGAAGCAGAGCATCGCGCGCCTCGACGGTAGCGTGGTCGTCGGCAACCAGGCCAAGGTCGAGGGTGGAACGCCCGGCGTCGACATGACGCAGGCGCCGACGCCGACGCCCGTGCCCGAAGTCGCGCCCGCGCCCGTGCCCGAAGTCGCGCCCGCGCTCGTGCCCGAAGTCGCGCCCGCGCCCGTGCCGATCACCGAGTGACGTGCTCGCGCCGCTCCCGCCCGCCTACGGCACCAGCGTCGTGCCCACCGAGCCGGGCTCGCGGACCGCGCGAACCAGGTCGCCCGCGCCCAGCTTCCCCAGGATGTGAATCGCGCCGACGCCCTGGTCTATCACCGCCATGGCTTCCTCCAGCTTCGGGATCATGCCGCCGGTGACGGTGCCGTCGGCGATGGCCGCGCGCGCCTGGGCGCAGCTCAGCCGCGGCAGGCGCGACGACGGATCCTTGATGTCCTTCAGGACACCCGGCGCCGACGTGATCAGGAAGAGCCGCTCGGCGTGCAGCGCCGCGGCGAGCTGGTTGCCCACGATGTCGGCGTTGATGTTGAACACGCCACCGCCGGCGTCGGCGCCCAGGCACGCGATGACCGGCACGTAGCTGCCCGTCCACAGCAGCTCGAGCAGCCCGAGGTTGAACCCGATCACGTCGCCGACGAAGCCGAGGTCGACGAGCTCGGGGCCTCCGCCCGCGTACACGCGCGGCGGCCGCCGCGTGGCACG
>JBKJOI010000317.1:0-8506 GCA_046595695.1 Haliangiales bacterium
CGGGCGGCGGCAAGGCGGTCGTGATGGACCACCCCGGGCTCGACCGGCCGCGCGCGTTCGCCGTGCTCGGCGAGCGCGTCGAGGAGCTGAGCGGCCTCTTCCGCACCGCGGGTGACCTGGGCACGACCTCCGCGGATCTCGCCGCCATGGCCACGACCACGCGCTACGTGCACGAAGACGTCGGCCTGCCCGACGCGGTCGGCGTGGGCATGCTGCGCTGCATCGAGACGCTCGCGATCCGGCGCGGCCGGCGCGTGGCCGGGCTGCGCATCGCGGTGCAGGGCGCGGGCGCCGTCGGCCGCGCGGTCGTGCATGTGCTCGCCGGCGAGGGCGCCCAGGTGATCGTCGCGGATCTCGACGCGGCCCTGGCGCGCCGCGTCGCCGACGAGGTGAGTGGCGAGACCGCCGCAGCGGCCGCGATCCTGGCCGCCGACGTCGACGTGGTGTGTCCGTGCGCCATCGGCGGCGTGCTCGACGCCGCGGCGGTCGGTCGGCTGCAGGCGTGGGCGGTCTGCGGCGCCGCCAACGGCGTGCTCGCCGACGACGGCGTGGCCGATCTCCTGCGTGCCCGTGGCGTGTGGCACGTGCCCGACGCGGTCGCCTCGGCGGGCGCGGTGATCGAGGGCATTGGCCGCACCGTCATGGGCCTGCCCGACCGCACCGCGCTCATCGATCGGCTCGGCGAGACCACGCGCGCCATCCTCGACGAGGCCGACGCCCGCGGCGTGACCCCGCTGCAGGTCTCGCGCGAGCGCGCGCGGCAAACCGTGGCAAGCGCGCGCCGCGGCCGCACCACGGGCGCACCGCCGGCATGATCGCTGTTACCCTGATCGGGTGAAGCTCCCGCCGGTCGCCGTGACAGCGCTCTTCGCCGCTGCCGGCGGTCTGCTCGCGGCGTGCCCGGCGCGCCCGATGCAGCCGACCGCCACCGGCGCGCGGCCCGCGGTGCTGAGCGGCCGCGCGCCCGACTTCAACGGCGACGGCTACGCGGATCTCGCCGTCGGCGCGCCCGGCGAGCAGAGCGAGGAGATCGGCCAGGTGTTCGTCTACCTGGGCGGCGCCGCCGGCTGGCGCCCGGCGCCGTCGGCGACCCTGGGCGGCCCCGACGTGGTCGGCGCCATCTTCGGCACCGAGCTCGCGATCGCCGACTTCGACGGCGACGGCCTCGCCGATCTCGCGGTCGGCGCGCCCGGTCAGGACGACTTCGCCGGCAAGGTCTACATCTACCGCGGCGGCGCGCGCGGCCTGCAGGCGACCCCGGCGCGCGTGCTCGCCGGCGAGCCCGGCGCGCGCGGCTGGTTCGGCGCGTCGCTCGCCGCCGCTGGCGACGTCAACGGCGACGGCTTCGCGGATCTCATCGTCGGCGCACCCGGCCTGGCCGGCGGCCGCGCGTACCTCTACCTGGGCTCGGCGAGCGGGCCCGCCGAGCGCGCGAGCGCGACCTACTTCGGCGACGAGGCCCAGGCCGGTCGCTTCGGCGACGCGGTGTGCGGCGCGGGCGACGTGAACGGCGATCGCTTCGCCGATCTCCTGGTCGGCGCACCGCTCGGGCAGGCGCGGGCAGGCGCGGCGTACGTGTTCGCCGGCGCCGCCGAGGGGCTGTCGCCCGTGCCGGTGCTGGCGCTCGCCGGCAAGCCCGGTGGCGGTGAGCAGCTCGCGACCCACGCCGTCGGCGCCGGCGATCTGAACGGCGACGGCTTCGCCGACGTGCTGCTGGCCATGCCGCTCGCCGCGGACGGGCGCGGTGGCGTGCGCGTGCACCGCGGCACGCGCAGCGGCCTGTCGCCCGAGCCCGCCACGGTGATCGAGAACCCCGACGAGGACGATGGCAGCGAGGACGCGCAGCTCGGCTTCGCCATCGCCGGGGTCGGCGACGTCGACGGCGACGGCCTGCCCGACTTCGTCGCCGGCGCGAACCGCTACCGCACCTGGACCGGGCGCGTGCACTTCTATCGCGGCGGCCGCGGCGTGCAGCCGTCCCGGCCGGCGCGCTCGTGGACCGGCCCCGCAGGCACCTACGCCGGCTTCGGGGCGGCGCTCGCCGGTGCCGGCGACGCCGACGGTGACGGCTTCACCGAGATCGTCGCCAGCGCGCCGGGTGCGCGGCGCGTCTACGTGTTCGCGGGCGGCGCCGGTGGACCGTCGCCAGAGGCCAAGCTCATGATCCCGGCGCCCGCGGGCTCGCCTGGCTCGTTCGGCGACGCGCTCGCGGTCACGCCGTCGCGGTAAGCCACAGGCGGGGGGTAGGCGCCCCGGGCCGCGGCGGCCCTGGCTTCGCAAGCGACCAGAAGAACGAGAGAAATCGGCACGGGGCGGTGGCACACTGGTTGCTGTTGAAACACCCCATGGCGGTATTCGGCTGGCGAATCGGCGTCCTCCTCCTGTTCGGCGCGGGCCTCGGCGCGTGCCACGGATCGGTCGGCCCGGGCGGAGTCGGCGGTGACGACGACGACGGCCCCTCGATCGACGCCGCGCCTGGGGGCGGACCCGACGCCGCGCCCGGCGCCGACGCGGATCCCGCGGGTGGACCCGACGCGGGCGGCCAGGGCGCGGGCTGCGCCGACACCACCCTGCTCTTCTGCGAGGACTTCGAGGCCCTGCCGCTCGGACCCGCGACGAGCGACCGCTGGTCGAGCGACACCAGCGGCGGCAGCCTGGCGATCGACGCGACGCAGGCGCGCGGCACGCGGGCCCTGCACGTGCACACCGACGGCAACGGGCGCGCCTACCTGCGCCTGTCGCCGTTCGCGCCGCCCGGTAACAGCTTCTTCGGGCGCATGTACGTCTGGGCGACCGAGTTCCCGTCGGCGCCCGACTACGCGCACTTCACGCTCGTCGAGGCCGCGGGCGCGCAGCCGGGGGTCGTCCGGCCCATCGGCGGGCAGTTCATCCCCGCGCCCACCAGCAAGAGCCTGTGGGGCACCGGCAGCGACGGCGGCGCGACCGGCGACTGGACCAACTGGCAGGAGTCGGCGCCCACCGAGGCGGGCCGCTGGCTGTGCATGGAATGGGAGCTGCGTGCGAGCGATAACTCGATCCAGGTGTGGATCGACGGCGTCGCCAAGCCCGAGCTGAGCGTGTCGACGCAGGCGCACGGCGGCAACCCGGTCGACTTCGTGTTCCCGACGTTCACCAGCCTGTGGTTCGGTTGGTGGCTCTACCAGAGCGGGCCGACGCCGGGGCAGTTCGATCTGTGGCTCGACGACCTGGCGGTCGCGACCACGCGCATCGGCTGCTGACTAACTAGTACGCGAGCGTGCCGGCCGCGCTGGGCCGGCCGATCTTCTTGATCTCGGCGAACAAGAGGTCGATCTCCTCGTCCTTGGTATAGAAGTGCGGGGAGACGCGGATGCCCGCGCCGGGACGGTGATCGCAGAAGAAGCGGCGCTTGTTCAGCTCGGCGGCGACCGCGCCCGCGCCCTCGAAGTCGAAGACCACGGTGCCGCCGCGGCGCTCGGCCGCGCGCGGCGAGCCCAGCTCGAAGCCCAGCTCGTCGACGAGCGCGATCATGCGCTCGGTCTGGCGCAGCGACTTGCGGCGGATCTTGTCGACGCCGATCGCGCCGATGATCTCGGCGCCCGCGCGCGCCTGGTAGAGCGCGGCGATGGCCGGCGTGCCGCCCATGTAGCGCCACATGCCGGGCGCGTAGCGCTGCTCGGGCATGGTGAACGCGAACGGCTTCTCGTGGCCGAACCAGCCGGTCACGCGCGGCGAGAACTTCGGCACGAGATCGGGGCGCACGTACAGGTACGCGGCGCCCGGGCCGCCGCACAGCCACTTCACCGAGCCGCCGCAGACGAAGTCGACGTCCAGATCGACGACGTCGAACGGCACCGTGCCGAGCGACTGGTAGGTGTCGAGCACGACCAGCGCGCCGACCTGGTGCGCGCGCGCGACGATCTTCTTGGCGTCCTGCACGAACGAGGAGCGGAACAGCACGTGCGAGATCGGCACCACCAGGGTGCGCTCGTCGATGGCCGCGCACAGCGCGTCCACGTCCACGCCGACGCCGTCGGAGGGCACGATATGGACCTCGGCGCCGCGCCGCTCCTCCGCCTTCCAGACGTAACTCACCGTCGGGAACTGCATGTCGGAGTAGACGACGCGGTTGCGCTCGGGTCCGTAGTCGAGGCAGGACGCGATGACCGCCTGGATCGTCGACACATTGGTGTTCATCACGACCGAGCCGGCGGGCGCGCCCATCAGCCGGCCGATGCGGTCGCCGGCGCGCTCTATCTCGGGCAGCCAGACCTCCCACGCGGTGATCGAGCGCGAAACCCAGAGATCGGCGTACTCGCGCAGGTGGTCCGCCGCGGCGCGCGGCATGGCGCCCAGCGAGTGTGAGATGAAGTGGACCGAGTCCGAAAGGCTGGGGAACTCGCGGCGCCAGGCGAGCAGCTCGGCTTCGTCGGTGGCGCCGGTCGTCGAAGGTGAGGTCATCCGTGGTACCCGGTGTCCTTGCCCTTGGCGAGCATGCTGCGCGTCCACTCGGCGAAGACCTCGTCGCGGACGTCCCACAGCGCCGGGAAGAAGCGCTGCCTCATGCCGCGCTCGAGCAGCTCGCTCGGCTTGCCCTTGAGCGATGGCGTGCCCGCGCCGATGATCCGGTAGACGAGCATGAGGTGGCGCTGCCGCCACAGCTGCAGCAGCTGATCGAAGTCGGTCAGCGCCTCGCACAGCTCGTAGAGCTCGAAGTGGTCCTCGTGGTGCTCGTAGACCGCCCGCAGCTCGACATTCCTGCGCGCCAGATGGTCCTCGAACGCTGGCCACACCGTCTCGCCGGGCAGCCGGAGCAGCGCCTTGAACCCGGGCGACTCCTGCCCCGAGCCGTTGCCCAGGACGCCGCGGATCGTCATGTAGTCCTTGGGCGACATGGTGTCGAGCAGGTCGAGCTGCACGAGCAGGATGCGCTGGATGCGCGTGGCCCGGCGCAGCCCGGCACGCGCGCGCGCGCCGCGATCGGCCTCGAGGTCGGCGACCACGCCGTTGAGCTCGTGCGCGATCAGCTTCATCCACAGCTCGGCGGCCTGGTGCACGACCTGGAACTGCAGCTCGTCGTGACAGGACAGCTCTTCGGCAGGTTTCTGCAGCCGCAAGAGCTCGTCCGTGCGGATGTACTTCTCGTAGTCCGTGAGCGTCGCCATCGACGGCTTTTCTACCACGAGCGAGGCGCCGGAGGCCCGCCCGCGGGCTCACCGCGGCTGGCAGATGGGTGCAAGAAGGCGCCAAACGGTGTATACGCAAGTGGCGGTGACGGCTGCTTTTTTTGGCGATTCTTAGCACTCGCCGTGACCCATTGACAAAAGCTGGGCGAGGATTAACTTCCCCGCCGACAACCTGGAGGAACCAAAATGAAGATCCGACCTTTGCACGACCGTATCGTCGTCAAGCGCCTCGCCGAGATGGACAAGACCGCCGGCGGGCTCTACATCCCTGACTCCGCCAAGGAGAAGCCGGTCGAGGCCAAGGTCATCGCCGTAGGCGCTGGCAAGCTGCTCGAGGACGGCACGCGCCTGACCCCCGGCGTGAAGCCCGGCGACAAGGTGCTGTTCTCGAAGTACAGCGGCACCGAGGTCAAGATCGACGGCGAAGAGCACCTCATCATGCGCGAGGAAGACCTCCTCGCCGTGATCGACTAGTCCGAGCAGGGAGAACCGAATATGGCTGCCAAGGAAATCATCTTCAACTCTGCCGCGCGCGCTGAAATTGCCCGTGGCCTGAACGTCCTCGCCAACGCGGTGAAGGTGACGCTGGGGCCGCGCGGCCGCAACGTCGTCATCGAGAAGAGCTGGGGCTCGCCCACGATCACCAAGGACGGCGTGACCGTCGCCAAGGAGATCGAGCTCGAGGACAAGATGGCGAACATGGGCGCGCAGATGGTGAAGGAGGTCGCTTCCAAGACCTCCGACGTCGCCGGCGACGGCACCACCACCGCCACCGTGCTCGCGCAGGCGATCTACGTCGAGGGCGCCAAGCTCGTCGCCGCGGGCGCGAACCCGATGGACGTCAAGCGCGGCATCGACGCCGGCGTGGTCGCCGTGCTCGCGGCGCTCAAGCAGATGTCCAAGCCCACCAAGGGCAAGATCGAGATCGCGCAGGTCGGCACCATCTCCGCCAACGGCGACGCCAAGATCGGCGAGCTCATCGCCGAGGCGATGGAGAAGGTCGGCAAGGAAGGCGTGATCACCGTCGAGGAAGCCAAGTCGATGGAGACCACCCTCGACGTCGTCGAGGGCATGCAGTTCGATCGCGGTTACCTGTCGCCCTACTTCGCGACCGACACCGAGCGCATGGAAGCCGTCCTCGAGGACGCCTTCGTGCTCATCCACGAGAAGAAGATCTCGACGATGAAGGACCTGCTGCCGCTGCTCGAGCAGATTGCCAAGCAGGGCAAGCCGCTCGTGATCATCGCCGAGGACGTCGACGGTGAGGCGCTCGCGACCCTGGTCGTCAACAAGCTGCGCGGAACCCTCCAGGTGGCCGCGATCAAGGCGCCCGGCTTCGGCGATCGCCGCAAGGAGATGCTGAAGGACATCGCCGTGCTGACCGGCGGCCAGGCGATCACCGAGGACCTCGGGCTCAAGCTCGAGACGGTGACGCTCAAGGACCTCGGCCGCGCCAAGCGCGTGCGCATCGACAAGGAGAACACCGTCATCGTCGAGGGCGCCGGCAAGAAGGCAGAGATCGAGGGCCGCGTGCGCCAGATCCGCGCGCAGCTCGAGGACACCACCTCGGACTACGACAAGGAGAAGCTGCAGGAGCGGCTGGCCAAGATCGTCGGCGGCGTCGCCGTGATCAAGGTCGGCGCGGCCACCGAGGTCGAGATGAAGGAGAAGAAGGCCCGCGTCGAGGACGCGCTCCACGCGACCCGCGCGGCCGTCGAGGAGGGCATCGTCCCGGGCGGCGGCGTGGCGCTCATCCGCTCGCTGTCGGCGCTCGACGCGCTCAAGTTCGACGACGAGCGTCGCTTCGGCATCAAGATCCTGCGTCGCGCCATGGAGGAGCCGCTCCGCCAGATCGCGGTCAACGCCGGCATCGACGGCGCGGTCGTGGTCGAGAAGGTCAAGTCGTCCAAGAACGCTTTCGGCTTCAACGCCGCGAGCCTCGAGTACGAGGACCTGGTCAAGGCCGGCGTGATCGACCCCACCAAGGTCGTGCGCTCGGCGCTGCAGAACGCGGCGTCGGTGGCCGGTCTCATGCTGACCACCGAGGCGCTCATCGCCGAGGCGCCCAAGAAGAAGTCGTCCGCGCCGGCTCCGGGCGGCGGCGGCGGCGGCGGTTCAGACTTCGGCGGGGACGACTACTAGTCTCCTTTCCGAGGACGACCGATAGCTCCAGGTCACACGACGCGCGTCCCTCGGGGCGCGCGTCGTATTTTCGGGCGGCGCGCGCGGCCCGCGGCGCGCGCCTCGACTACACTCCGCGCGCGTGCCCCCTGCCCTCCCCGACGTCCGCAAGGCGCTGCTCCTGCACTACCGCCGGCACCAGCGCGACCTGCCCTGGCGCGGCGCGGCGCCGGATCCGTACGCCATCTGGGTCTGCGAGATCATGGCGCAGCAGACGCAAATCGCGACGGTGGTGCGCTACTGGACGAAGTGGATGCAGAAGTTCCCGACGGTGGCGTTGCTGGCGGCCGCTCCCCTCGACGACGTGCTCGCGTCCTGGGCGGGCCTCGGCTACTACGCACGCGCGCGCGCGCTGCACCGCGCCGCGCAGGAGGTCGTGACGCGCCACGGTGGCGTCCTGCCCGACGATCCCGAGGCGCTCCTCGCGCTGCCCGGTATCGGTCGCTACACCGCGGGCGCGATCGCCTCGATCGCGTTCGGCCAGCGCGTCGCCGCCGTCGACGGCAACGTGAGCCGCGTGCTGGCGCGCGTCTTCGGCATCGAGGACGACGTGCGCTCGCCCGCCGGGCTGCGCGCGCTCTGGCAGCTTGCCGGCGCGCTGGTGCCGGCGCGCGCGCCGGGCGACTTCAACCAGGCGCTCTTCGACGTCGGCGCCACCGTGTGCACGCCGCGCGCGCCGGCCTGCCTCGGCTGCCCGCTCGCCGCCGACTGTGTCGCGCGCACGACCGGCCGGCAGGACCAGCTGCCGCGGCTCGCGCGCAAGACCGTCGTGAAGGACGTCGACGTCGACGCGGCGCTGGTGCGGCGCGGCGGCGCGTGGCTGGTGGCACGGCGGGCGCCTTGGGGGCTCTACGGCGGCCTGTGGGAGCTGCCCGAGCTCCAGGCGCTCGAGGCCGCCGGCGTGCGCGCGCGCGTCGACCGCGCGCGCCCGCTCGCCGAGCACGTGCACAAGCTCTCGCACCGGACCATGCACCACCGCGTCTACGCGGCGACGATCGACGCGCGCGCGGGCGACGCCGTCCTCGCTGCGGCTCCCTACGACGCGACCCGCTTCGCGTCGCCGGCCGAGCTCGCCGATATGGGTGTATCGTCGGCAACGCGCGTGCTGGCAGATCAGCTGCTCCGCCTCGTCGCCCACGAGCATCCCACGACGTCAGGAA
>JBKJOI010000504.1:0-12371 GCA_046595695.1 Haliangiales bacterium
TAATCGACGCCCAGACCGCCGCCAGCGTCGAAGTACTTGAGCGGGGCGCCCAGCTTCACGCATTCCACGTAGAACCGGCCTGCTTCGCGCATGGCGTTTTTGACGGCCCGGATCGCCGAGATCTGGCTGCCGAGGTGGAATGCGTGAAGCTGGGCGCCCCGCTCAAGTACTTCGACGCTGGCGGCGGTCTGGGCGTCGATTACGACGGGTCGCAAACCAACTTCGCTTCGTCCATGAACTACTCGCTGCAGGAGTACGCCAACGACATCGTCTTCTCCATGATGGAGATGTGCGACGCCGAGGGCGTGCCGCACCCGAACATCGTGTCGGAGTCGGGCCGCGCGGTCGTCGCGCACCACGCCGTGCTGGTCGTCAACGTGCTGGGCGTGGGCGAGTTCTTCGAGGGCAAGATCCCCGAGAAGCTGCGCGACGACGCGCCGACGCTGCTCAAGAACCTGTGGGACACCCACCGCGACGTGCGCTCGAAGAACTTCCTCGAGGCCTACCACGACGCGGTCGAGTACAAGGACGAGTGCCTGTCGCTGTTCGCGCTCGGCCACCTGACGCTCGAGGACCGGGTCACCGCCGAGAACCTCTTCTGGGCCATCTGCCAGAAGGTGCTGCGCATCGTGCGCGACTCCGATCACGTGCCCGAGGAGCTGGAAGGCCTGGAGAAGGCGCTCGCCGACACCTACTTCTGCAACTTCTCCATGTTCCAGTCGGTGCCCGACTCGTGGGCCGTCGAGCAGCTGTTCCCGATCATGCCGATCCACCGGCTCGCCGAGTCGCCCACGCGGCGCGCGATCCTGGCCGACATCACCTGCGACTCCGACGGCAAGATCGACGAGTTCATCGATCTGCACGACGTGAAGCACGTGCTCGAGCTGCACCAGCACACGCCCGGGCAGGAGTACTACATCGGCATCTTCCTGGTCGGCGCGTACCAGGAGATCCTCGGCGATCTGCACAACCTGTTCGGCGATACCAACACGGTGCACGTCGGGCTCTCCGAGGGCGGCGGCTACTTCATCGAGCACGTGCTCGAGGGTGACACCGTCACCGACGTGCTCAAGTACGTCTCCTACGACAAGGACGACCTGCTCGCGCGCGTGCGCCGCAACGTGGAAGTCGCGCTCAAGAACAAGCGCATGTCGCTCGAGGAGAGCCGCTACCTGCTCAAGAAGTACGAGGCCGGGCTCTCCGGCTATACCTACCTGGAGCGGGAGTAGCCCGCTCCACGTGGCGTGACCGCACCAGCCCTCTTCGACCTGACGCGACCGACACCGCGCTGGCGATCGTGTCGTCGCCGGCGCGCGGTCGCGGTATGTTCGTGACGTGAGTCACGGAGATGACACCTCGACGGTCGATTCGGCTTCGGCGCCGACGCAGCAGCTGCTGCGGCTGAGACAGCTGCGGGTCGTCTATGGCGTCGGGGACGCGACACCGGCGGTGGCGCTGCTCGAGCGGTCGCGGGTGAGCATCGGGCGCGAGGGCCGCGTCGAGGGCCCGCTGGCGCTCGGCGACCGCGAGGTCTCGCGCGTGCACGCGCACGTCGACTACGACGCGGGCGAAGACGCCTACTTCGTGACCGACGCGGGCAGCCGGAACGGCATCTTCGTCGACGGCCAGAAGAAGGAGAAGACCGAGCGGGCGCGGCTCCAGCCCGGGTCGGTGGTGCGCGTGGGCACCACGCTCATCGTCTTCGTCGAGGTCGAGCTGCCGCGCGGCGCGAGCCTGGCGCCCGAGCGCGGCCGCATCCTGGGCGCGAGCGTCGCGGCGCAGCGGCTGCGCGCCGAGATCGCCGCGCTCGGCCCCAGCGATCTGCCGGTGCTGGTGCTGGGACCCACCGGCGCGGGCAAGGAGCTGGTCGCCGAGGAGCTGCACGAAAAGAGCGGCCGCACCGGCGCGCTCGTGCCAGTCAACTGCGCGGCGCTGCCCGAGGCGCTGGCCGAGGCCGAGCTCTTCGGCTACGAGGCGGGCGCGTTCACCGGCGCCACCAAGGCCAAGGACGGCCTCTGGGCCGCGGCGGTGGGCGGTACGCTGTTCCTCGACGAGGTCGGCGAGCTGCCGCCCACGGTGCAGGCGAAGCTTCTGCGCTCGCTGGCCACCGGCGAGGTGCGGCGCGTGGGCGCGACCGCGTCCGCCAAGATGGACGTGCGCGTGATCGCGGCGACGCACCGCGACCTGGCGCGCTCGGTGGGCGAGGACCTGTTCCGCGGCGATCTGCTGGCGCGGCTCTCGGGCGCGACCGTGCGCGTGCCCTCCCTGGCCGAGCGCCGCGAGGACGTGCTGCCGCTGGCCGCGGTCTTCCTCGAGCGCGCCGCGCCGGGCAAGCGGCTCGGCCCGGATGCGGCCGAGGCGCTCCTGCTATTCGCGTGGCCGTTCAACGTTCGGCAACTGCAGCAGACGATCCGCGCCGCGGCGGTGGCCGCGGGCGGCGCGGCCCAGCTCGACGCCGAGCACCTGCCCGCCGCGGTCACCGCCACGCTCGGCGACCGCGCCGCGGTGCGCGTCGACGCGACCGCGGGCGATCTACCGCTCGAGCTGATGGTGCCGCCCGACCGCGTGCCCGACGGCAAGGGGCTCGCCCTGGTGATGGCGCGCATGGAGGGCAACGTGTCGCGGGTCGCCGACTACTTCGGCAAGGACCGCCGCCAGATCTACCGCTGGCTCGAGCGCGACGGCGTGGGCGCGGGGTAGGCGGCCAGGCCGCGCTCGGCGCGCGCGCGGTCAGCAGGATCGCCGGGCCGCGCGTCGAACATTGCGAGCGCTCGCTGGAAGTCAGCGCGTGCCTCGCCCGTCCGGCCGAGCGCGCCGAGCGCCGCGCCGCGGATGCACAGCGGCGTGGCCAGCGTGGCGTCGTCCTTGCCCAGGCTGCGCTCGAGGATGCCCACGGCCTCCACGGCGAGGGCGAGCGCCTCACGGGCGTGGCCGCGCCGGCTCTCGATCAGGCTGAGCACCAGCAGCGGATAGGCGGCGCCGTCGTGCGTCGGCTGGGTGCGGTAGATCCGGAGCGCGCGCTGCGCGTGCGCCGCCGCGTCGTCGAGACGGCCCATGTCGAGGAGCAGGTCGGCGAGGCTGGTGGTCGAATCGGCGACGACCAGGCTGTCCTTGCCGACGGCGCGCTCGTGGGTCGCGATCACCTGCGCGAAGATGGCGCGCGCCTCGTCGTGGCGCCCCAGCTTGTGCAGCACCTTGGCCAGATTGTTGTACGTGCGCGCGCTGCGCTCGGTCTCGGGGCCGCGCAGCTGGCCGTCGATCATGAGGGTCCTGCGGATGGCCTGCTCGGCCAGCGCGAGCTCGCCGCGCACCTGGTGGGTGATGCCGATGACATGCCAGTAGCGCGCCAGCTCGGGGTGCTGCGCGCCCAGCCGCGCCTCCTCGAGCACGCGGCCGCGCTCGACGTACTCCATGGAGAGATCGAGCTCGCCCTGGATCTGCGTGACGCGCGCGAAGAGCAGGTATGTGCGCCCGAAGATGGGGTCGCCGGTGGGATAGAGCCGGAGCCGGATCGCCAGCATCTCGTCGGCGTAGCCGCGTGCGCGCGTCAGCTGACCGGTGCGCAGGTCGGCGTTGGCGAGCTGCTCGTCGAGCTCGGCGAGCAGGCGCTCGTCGCCGCCGAGCCGCGCGATGATCGCGCGCGCCTGCGCGGCCAGCTCGACGGTACGCTCGGCGCGCTCGAGGAAGTAGCCCTCGACGCCGATGAGCCGCAGCAGCGCGTCGAAGCGCAGCTTGTCGTCGCCCGCGGCGTCGCCCCAGATCACCGCCTCGCGCAGCGGCGCGACCGCCGGCTCGAACTGGTCGGCGGCGGACCGCAGGCGCCCCTCGAGCAGCAGCGCCTCGGCGAGCAGCGGCGCCCAGCCAGCCGTGCGCGCCAGCGCGGCGGCCTGCTCGGCGATGGGCAGCCCGAGCTGCGGATGGCCCGCCGCGAGCTGCGCGCCGCCGTCGGCGAGCAGCTGCTCGATAGGGGTGAGCTTCGCCGTGGTCGCGGCGTCGGTCGGGCGCGGCGTGCGCGCGGCGAGCGTCTCGGTGTCGGCACACAGACCGGGGCTGGCCAGGGCGGCCGACGCATCGACGCTGCGCCCGACCGTCTTGGCGTCGGCGCGGGCGAGCGCGGCGGCGAAGCGCTCGAGCTCGAGCCGGCGCCGGTCCAGGCAGCGCATGCGCAGGTCGAGCAGCGCCTCTGACTGCTCGTGGCGCTCGTGGGTCGCCGCGCAGGCATCGTGGCGCCCGGCTTGCCAGCGCAGCGCCCAGCGATCGAGCGTGTCCTGGGTGCGCGCCCACGAGCCCGCCGCGAACGGCAGCCCGGTGGCCAGGAACGCCGCCTGCGCCCTGGCGCGCACCGCGTCGTCCCACACGCCCGCCAGGCTGGCGTCCTGCGCGTCGCACGTCGAGAGGAGCGGCGTGTCGCCGGTCCGCAGGGCGCTCGCGGTCAGCGCGAGGGCGATCGCCGCGGCCACGCTGGCGACCAGCACGGCGGCGCGGCGGCGGCGACGCGGCCGCGCGCGCGCCTCGGCGAGCGCGTCCAGGAGCGCAGGCATGGAGGGAAAGCGCCGGGCCGGCTCGAGCTCGAGGCCACGCTCGAGCACGCGGCGCAGCCCCTGCGGCACGCCCGCGGCCACGCGCACGCCGGTGACCGGATCCAGGTGCGGCCGGTGGCCGGCGAGCGCCTCGTGCAGCGCGACGCAGAAGGAGTACTGGTCGGCGCGCGCGTCGGCGGCCTCGCCGCGCGCCTGCTCGGGCGCCATGTACGCGGGCGTGCCGATGGCGCTGCCGGTGCGCGTCAGCGTGGACTCCGGATGCGCGGCGGCGGCGCCGCCGCCGGTGTCATCCGGCTCGAGGGCGGCCCGGACGATGCCGAAGTCGGCCACGCGCACGCGGCCGTCGTGGCCGATGAGCGCATTCGACGGCTTGAAGTCGCGGTGCACGAGCCCGACCTTGTGCGCAGCCGCGAGCCCCTGCCCGGCCGCCGCGAAGGCGTCGAGCTTCTCGTCCAGGCTACGCGGGCGCGCCGCCAGCCACTCGCCCAGGTGCTGGCCGTCGACCAGCTCGGTCACGATGTAAGCGAGCTCGCCCTGCACGGCCGCCTCGTGCACCACGAGAACGTGGGGGTGCGAGATGCGCGCGAGCGCCTGGGCCTCGCGCACCAGGCGCTCGCGTCGGCCCGCGCCGGCCTCGCGCAGCACCTTGACGGCGACCGGCCGGTCGAGCTCGGGATCGTAGGCCTCGTAGACCACGCCCATGCCGCCCGCGCCGACGATCCGCAGCAGCGAGTAGCGCCCGAGCATCATGCCCGGCACCAGCCCGCCGTGGACGCCGCCCGCGACCACGCCGGGGATCGAGCCGCCCGCGCCCGCCGCCGCGGTCTCGTCGTCAGCCGACCACTCCGAACGCGTCACCCTCGCGATATAGATCGAGCGCGCGGCGACCACCAGCGCATTCGCACCTACACTGGCACCTGAGCGACGCAACTCATTGGAATAGTTACGCGTGTGCCGATCGTGGCGGCGGCGCTGCGCCCGGCTGCATGCTCCAGATCCTGGTCGCCGAGAGCAGCGTCAACGCGGTCGCGCCGAAGCCGAGGCCGAGCATCAGCATGAGCGTGTGCAGCGAGGTCGCGTCGGCGACGTAGCCCCACAGCAGCGCGAACGGCGGCATGAGCGTCGTGAAGGTCAGCATGTAGATGCCCATGACGCGCCCGCGCAGCGCGTTGGGCACCATGACCTGGATGGTCGTCGCCGACAGGCCGAGGGTGAGCGCGGTCGCCGAGTTCAGCACCACGATGATCGCCGACGCGGTGTAGGGCGACTCCATGTACGAGAGCGCGACGATGCCGCAGGTGGCGACCGCAGCGCCGACGACGATCATGCGGCCGCGCACCGCGGCGGGCACGCGCATCATCGAGAGCGAGCCGATGACCGCACCCAGCCCCGACGCGGCCATCACCATGCCGAACTCGCCCTTGGTGGCGTGGAACATCTTCGTCGCGAACATGGGCATGAAGACCGCGAAGATCGGCATGACGAAGGTAGTGATGAGCCCGGTCAGGCCGATGAGCGCCATCAGCACCGGCTCGGTGCGCACGTAGGCCAGACCCTCGGCCATGCCGCCCTTGCCCTTGCTCGCGGCCGCCCCGTCCGGCACCGGCGCTCCGCCCGGCTTCGCGAGCGAGCGGATGATCACGAGGCTGTAGATCACGGCGAAGTAGCTGAGCCCGTTGGCGACGAACGCCGCGCCCGTGGACAGGTAGGTCATGAGCAGGCCGGCGATGGCCGGGCCCAGGAAGCGTGAGCCGTGGAAGACCGCCTGGTTGAGCCCGACCGCTTTCGGAATCAGCGCGGGCGGCACGAGCTGCGGCACCAGCGCCTGCTGCGCCGGGAAGTCGAACGACATGATCACGCCCGCGATCGCGGCCAGGGTGAACATGTGCACGAGGGTCAGCTGATCGCTGTAGACCAGCGCGGCGTAGGTGAACGCCAGCGCGGCGAACAGGAGCTGCGAGATGATGAGGATCTTGCGCCGGTCGAAGCGGTCGGCGACCACGCCGCCGGGCATCGACAGCAGCATCATGGGGATCGAGCCGACCACTGACATCCAGCCGAA
This sequence comes from Haliangiales bacterium, assembly GCA_046595695.1. Classification (GTDB taxonomy): domain Bacteria; phylum Myxococcota_A; class Polyangia; order Haliangiales; family SHYZ01; genus JBKJOI01. Next base: position 6,604 of record JBKJOI010000504.1, read on the forward strand.
GGTCGCGGTCGACACGTGCATGACCTCGGTGAGGATCCAGCCCTGGGCCACCATCTGGGTCCACATGCCGACCAGCGAGACGGCCTGGCCGAGCCAGTAGACGCGGAAGTCGCGGATCGCGAGCGGCGACATCGGGGTGCCCGGCGGCGCGGGCAGCGCGGGCGGCGGCGCGGTGGGCTCCGAGGCCTGGGGGGCGGGCATCGCGCCGTTGGATGACATGAGCGGCCAACTTAGCTCACCCGGCGGGCACGCGGGCGCGCGGCGAGCCCGCCGTCAGGCGCCGTGTTATGTATCTCGCGCGGAGGCCTCGAATGTTCCTGCACAATTCTCGTCCCATCCCGCCCCGGCCGACCAACGAGCCGGTGCTGTCGTACGCGCCCGGCTCGCTCGAGCGGGCCACGCTCAAGCAGTCGCTCCTGCGCATGGCCGCCGAGCGCGTCGACGTCCCGCTCGTGATCGGCGGCGAGAAGATCCGCACCGGACGCACCCAGGAGCTGCGCAGCCCGCACGCGCACGCGCGCGTGCTGGGCGTCTTCCACGAGGGCGGCGTGGCCGAGGTCGACCGCGCCGTGGCCGCGGCGCGCACCGCGTGGCACGACTGGGCGCGCAGCTCGTGGTCGTCGCGCGCCGCGGTGTTCCTGCGCGCCGCCGAGCTGTGCGCGGGCAAGTACCGGCAGGTGCTGAACGCCGCGACCATGCTCGGCCAGAGCAAGACCGTCTACCAGGCCGAGATCGACGCCGCCTGCGAGCTCGCCGACTTTCTGCGCTTCAACGTCCACTTCGCGTCGCAGCTCTACGCCGACCAGCCGGACAGCTCGCCGGGCGTGTGGAACGCGCTCGAGCTGCGCCCGCTCGAGGGCTTCGTGCTCGCGATCACGCCGTTCAACTTCACCGCCATCGCCGGCAACCTGCCCGCGGCGCCCGCGCTCATGGGCAACACGGTGGTGTGGAAGCCGTCGCCGATGGCGGCGTACTCGAACCACTTCGTGATGCAAATGTTCGAGGAGGCGGGGTTGCCGCCCGGCGTCATCAACGTGGTGCAGGGCCCCGCGCCCGAGATCGTCGCGCACGCGCTCGCGCAGCCGGATCTGGCCGGCGTGCACTTCACCGGCTCGACCGCGGTCTTCCAGAGCATCTGGCGCACCGTCGGCGAGAAGACCGGCAGCTACCGCGGCTACCCGCGCGTCGTCGGCGAGACCGGCGGCAAGGACTTCATCGTCGCGCACGCCTCGGCGGATCCCGACGCGGTGATCACGGCGATCATCCGCGGCGGTTACGAGTACCAGGGCCAGAAGTGCTCGGCCGCGTCGCGCGTCTACATCGCGCAGTCCATGTGGAAGAAGATCGAGAAGAAGCTGGTCGAGCAGATCGAGACCATCAAGGTCGGCGATGTGGCCGACTTCTCCAACTTCATGGGCGCGGTGATCGACCGGCGCTCCTTCGATCGGCTCGAGGCGGCCGCCGCGGGCGCGCGCGCCGACTCGGCCTGCAAGGTGCTCGCGGGCGGAGGCACCGACGCGTCGGTCGGCTGGTTCGTGCGGCCGACCCTGGTGCGCACGCAGGATCCGAAGCACGACCTGATGACACGCGAGCTGTTCGGGCCGCTGGTGACCGCGTTCGTGTTCGACGACGCCGACTACGAGCCCACGCTCGACCTGGTCGACTCGACCTCGGCGTACGCACTGACCGGCGCGGTGCTCGCCAACGACCGCCGCGCGGTGGACGTCGCCCACGAGCGGCTGCGCCACGCCGCGGGCAACTTCTACGTGAACGACAAGTGCACCGGGGCCGTCGTCGGACAGCAGCCGTTCGGCGGCGCGCGCCAGTCGGGCACCAACGACAAGGCCGGCTCGCCGTTCAACCTGCTGCGCTGGGTCAGCCCGCGCACCATCAAGGAAGTCTTCTCGCCGCCGACCCGCTACGCGTACCCGTTCATGCTCGAGCCCTAGGACGCGCGCCGCCGTGATAGATTCCATCCGGGCCTTGGATGGAGTCGCGATGAAGCGAGCTGTCGTCCTGGGAATCGTGCTGTTGGCCGCCGTGGGCGGCGGTCTCTGGTGGTGGAAGTCCTCGAAGCAGTCCGGTGACGGTGCGCGGTCGGTGGCCGCGTCCACCGACGCTGGCGTCACGCCCGGGGCGCAGCGCTCGGTGCCCCGCGCCGAGTCCAGCGGGCCGCCCGAGGGCATGACGCTGCGCCACGACGACGACCCGCGCGGCAACCTGCGTCTCGAGGGTCAGGTCGTCGACGAGGAGGACCGTCCGGTCGGCGGCGCGGTGGTCGCGCTCTCGGCCAACCCGCCGCGCGAGGTCACGACCGAGAACGACGGCTCCTTCGCCTTCGACGGGCTGCTCTCGCGCGGCTACGCCGTGGCGGCGCGCAAGGACGACGCGCACGCCGGCCCGACCAACGTCAACGTGGGCGCCAAGACCGAGCCGGTGACGCTGCGGCTGCGGCCCGGCGTCACCCTCGAGATCACCGTCAAGGACGGCGACACCAAGAAGCCGATCGTGGGCGCGCGCGTCGAGGCGCGTGGCCTCGCGACGCAGACGGTGACCGCGGGCACCGGCGGCGTGGCCCGGCTGCGCGGGCTCGCCGGCGGCTGGGAATCGGTGAAGGTGGACGCGAGCGGCTACGCGCCCGCGTTCGAGGTGTTCCAGATCTCGCGCCAGCCGGGCGCGGTGGACCAGCAGACCGTGCTGCTCGAGCGCGGCACCGCGGTCGCCGGCCGGGTCGTCGACGGCGCGGGCCAGCCGATCGCGGGCGCGCGCGTGCTCGCGGTGCCGGCGTCGGCGCTGTGGGTGCAGCAGGACGAGCGGCTGGACGCGGTCGAGACCGACGCGCAGGGCAAGTGGAAGGTCGCCGCGGTCGCGCCCGGCGGCTGGCGCTTCCAGGCGAGCCACGAGAAATATGCGACCGGGCAGTCGGCGGCGATCACGGTCGCGCCCGGCAACCCACCGGCCGAGGTCGTCATCACGCTCCAGGCGGGCGCGCGTATCGCCGGCGAGGTTCGCTCGGCCAAGGGCGAGCGCGTGCCGTTCGCCAGCGTGCGCGTCGCCGGCGCGGCGGAGAACAACTTCGGCCTGGGCGGCGGCGGGCGCAACGCCTCGTGCGACGCCGAGGGCCGCTTCACGATCGACGGCCTGCCGCGCCAGAAGATGAACGTGCTGGCGGCGCACGAGACCGGCTCCTCCGAGGTCACCGCCATCGACCTGGAGACCACGCCCGCGCAGAAGGACCTCGTGCTCGTGCTCTCGCAGGACGGCGCCATCGCCGGCACCGTGGTCACGCCCGCGGGCGTGCCGATCCCCGAGGCACGCGTGATCGCGCTGCCCGAGCTCGACGCCGGCGACGCCGACACGGTGCGCTGGCAGCTCCTGGGCAGCGTCTCCGACGTGGCCGACCAGGCGGGCGCGTTCCGGCTGTCCGGGCTGCCCAAGGGCCGCTACCGGCTGCGCGCCATGCGCCAGGAGGCGTCGATGCAGGACCCGTCCATGTGGCAGCGCAAGAGCGAGGTCGCCGAGAGTGGCGCGACCGGCGTGCGCGTGGTGCTCGAGGACGACGCGATCGTGAAGGGCAAGGTCCTCTTCGCCGACGGCAGCGCGCCCGACACCTTCGCGGTGGGTACGTCGCAGTGGGGCGCGCCCACGCCCTTCTCGAGCAAGAGCGGCGAGTTCCGCCTCGAGGGCGTGGCCCCGGGCAAGCGCCTGTTCACCGTGAGCGGCCCCGGCTTCGCGCGCAAGACCACCGACGAGCACCGCGTGAAGCCGGGCGTCGAGACCGACATCGGCACGATCACGATTGAACGCGGCCGCACCGTGCGCGGCAAGGTGGTGCGCCCGGACGGCTCGCCCGCCGAGGGCGCCAAGGTGTTCGCGGGCGGGCGGCTGTTCGGCGACGGCGAGTCGATCGCGGGCGCGAGCGGCGGCGGCGCCGGCATCGGCACCAAGCAGACCGAGACCGACGCGGAGGGTCGCTTCGAGATCGTCGGCCTGGGCGTGAAATCGGTGCTGCTGGTCGCTGACCACAAGGACGGCCGCTCGACGACGATGCCGGTGCCGCCGGGCACCACCGACGTCAGCGTCACGATTCCGCTGCTCCCCGCGGGCGTGCTGGTCGGCAAGGTCACCAGCGGCGGCGCGCCGCTCCCGGGCGCGATGGTCATGGCGCAGGGGCAGCAATCGTGGCGCGGGCAGTTCATCGTGACCGCGGGCCAGGACGGCAGCTTCCGCTTCGACCGGCTGGGCGCCGACATCTACCAGGTGTCGGGCATGCGCGCGCGCGGCATGACCGGCGGGGACAGCCAGGCGGTGCTGGTGCGCGTCGAGGCCGGCAAGACCGCCGAGGTGACCCTGACGTTGCCCAAGAGCGACCTGTCGCTGGCCGTGACGGTGCAGAACGCCGACGCCGCCGGCGAGCCGCTCAAGAGCGCGGTGGTCATCCTGGTGAACGGCCGCGTCAGCGTGGACAACGTCGCCGCGCTCGAGGCGGCGCTCGCCGCGCGCGGCGAGGGCTCGGCGCAGCAGCAGATGATGATGGGCGGCCAGGTGACCAAGTTCGAGAACCTGACGCCCGGCCTGCACTCGGTCTGCGTGCTGCCGATCCTGGGCGACCCGATGGACGCGACCACCGGTGAGAAGCTGAACCGCGATCCGGACGCCCTGCCCATCGTCTGCAAGCCCGTCACGATGGCCTCGGCCCCCGACGCACAGTCGATCACCGTCCCCGTCCCCCTCCCTAAATAGGTCCCCCTGGGTCGGGCGGCGCGCGCAGCGTGAACCATGTCTGCTATAGCGGAGCCATGCAGAGCTTCACTCCTTTCACCTCGCTCGCCGGAGGGCTGCTGATCGGCGCGGCGGTCTCGGCGCTCTGGCTGCTCGGCGGCCGGCTCGCGGGCATCAGCGGCATCATGGCGGGACTGTTGACACCCAGGCGCGGCGAGATCGCCTGGCGCGCGCTCTTCGTCGCGGGGCTCGTGGCCGGCGGCCTGGGCGTCGCGCTGGTCGCACCCGGCGCGTTCGCGTTCTCGATCGATCGCTCCGCTGGGGCCCTCGTGGTCGCCGGGCTGCTCGTCGGCGTGGGTACGCGCCTCGGCAGCGGCTGCACCAGCGGGCACGGCGTCTGCGGCATCGGCCGCCTGTCGCCGCGCTCGATGGTCGCGACGCTGGTGTTCATGGGCGTCGGCGCGGGCACGGTCTTCGTGGTCGAGCACGTACTCGGAGGTGCCCTGTGAACGCGATCGTCGCGTTCGGCTGTGGGCTGCTGTTCGCGGTCGGCCTCGGCCTCTCGGGGATGACCCAGCCGGGCAAGGTGGTGGGCTTCCCCGACGTGGCGGGCGCGTGGGATCCGAGCCTGGCCTTCGTGATGATCGGCGCGCTCGCGGTCTTCGCGCCCGCGTATCGGTGGTCCCGGCGCCTCGCCGCGCCGCTCGGCGCGCCCGGCTTCGTCGACGCGGCGGAGCGCACGATCGACGCGCGCCTCGTTGGCGGCGCGGCGCTCTTCGGCGCCGGCTGGGGCCTCTCGGGCTTCTGCCCGGGGCCCGCGATCGTCTCGCTCGGCGCTGCCTCTCACGCCGAGCTCGTGTTCGTCCCCGCCATGCTCGCTGGCATGGCGCTCGCCGCGCTGCTCGAGCCGAAGGACGCGGCCGCCTCCGCCTGCGGCTGACCGGCCGCCGCGCCCGCCTACGAGGCTTCCGGCGGCAGCTTGAGCAGCTCGCGCAGCGGGCCGAGCTTCCACAGCGCGACCCGGCCAGTCTCGCGCAGCGCCAGGC
>JBKJOI010000568.1:0-6213 GCA_046595695.1 Haliangiales bacterium
GCGCGATGCCCGGCCGAGCGTTTTCGCGCGCGCCGCGGCGGCACGCGGCGCGCGTGGCCTCGAGCTGGACGACCCCGGGGAGCTGCGCCGTGGCCGCGCCGCGCGCGGCCGTCGCCAGGAAGCGCCCGAACGCGAGCGCGAGCGCGCCGTCGTGCATGACCGCGTCGCGGAACGTGACCGAAGCGAAGAAGCCTTCCATGGCGGCGAGCGAGCGGGTCTCGGCGAGAAGCAGCGTCGTCGACGCCTTGTACTCGTCGGCGAGCGTGCAAAGAAGCCGGCGGCGACGCAGCGGATCCGTGCGCAGCGCGCGGCGGTCCACGCGCGCCAGCTCGGCGAGCTCGCGCGCGCCCAGCCCGAGCGCGGCGAAGTCAGCGAAGGCGGGATCGTAGCTCGCGATCACCAGCGCGCGCTGCAGCGCCCGGTGGTCCAGCGGCGCTGCAGCGCCCGGTGGTCCAGCGGCGCGCCCTCGCTCACGATGCGCCGCCCGCACCCGCACCCACGCCCGTACCCGCACCCACGCCCGCACCCACGCCAGCCGCACCCGCCATCCCCGCGCTTCCCGCGCCGCCCGGCCACGCGGCGCGGATCTTCGCGAAGTTCTCGACGACCTCGTGCGCCGCGTTCCGTTCGCACTCGTAGACCACGGCGCGCAGGTTGGGCGCGCGCGCGGCGACGTGGCGGAAGATCGCCCACGTGTCGTCGAGCGGCTCGGGCGCGTGGTCGTCCTCGACCCAGGCGAAGCCTTCCGCGGTCACACGCTCTGCGCCGCCGGCGACGTGCAGCTCGACCACGCGATCGAGCGGGAAGGCGTCGAGCCCGGTCAGCGGCGCATGCCCGCGCGAGCGCTGGAAGATGGCCAGGTGCGCGCAGTCGAGCAACAGGCCGCAGCCGCCGCGGTCGGCCACGCGCGCGAAGTAGTCGAGGATGTGCAGCTCACCCAGGTACACGGTGGCCGGCGGGTTCTCGGGCAGGCAGGCGAGCCCCGTCTGCGCCTGGACGCGCGCCACGGCGCGCGCCATCGCATCGGCAGAGGCGACGTCGAGTACCGGCGGCAGGAGCGTCATGTGGCCGCGGTCGCGCGGCCCGAAGTGCCACAGGCCGCCGTCGCCGCACAGCCAGGCCGCGCCGATCTCGCGCGCCTGCGCGCCCGTGCGCGCCAGCCAGTCGTCGTCGACGTCCTCGGGCTCCTCGAGGTTGACGTCGAGGAAGTGGTACGTGGTCGGCAGCCCACGCGCGGCCCAGCGCCGCACGTGCTCGTCGAGCCCGCGATCCAGATCCGCGCCGAACTCCAGGAAGTCAATGGTGTCCGGATGCGCGTCCTTGAGCTCGACGGCGTCGATGCCGGAGCGCGCCGAGTCGAACTCGCCGGAGATGCCGATGCCGAGCCTGGGCAGGCGTGAAGGGTCGAAGGCGTTCATGACGGAAAGATTCTATCGGAGCGCCGTGTCCAGAGTCGCGACGGTGGATGAAACTATCGCGCGCTGAGACATCCACAGCGCAAGTGCGCGCGGGGCTGCGATGCTCCCGCACGGCGTCAACAACCAGTCCTCAGGTTATTCACAGCTGTGACCAACTCTGCGACAGGGGTGTCGTCCATCCGGACGAACGATTCTCGATAGTTGCACGCGCGTCGGGGTTGGTACGCGCGATGCTATCAGGTTGCATCGGGCGACGACGCGGACAGCGGGGCCTGCACCGGTGACGCGCAAGCGTGATGGCCTACATCGGCGCCTTCACGCGCCGCTGGCTGCCAGTGTCCGCCTGCTCAGGTTGGCGCTACACTGCGAGACCATGTCTTTTGCAGGCTTCGGTAGGTCGCAGATCCCCTTCGAGATGTTCGATCTGGAGCGCTCCGCCGACGAGGCGCGCCGCGGTCAGAAGCTCGGCAACCTGTACCACCGCGGCCAGGAGCTCGCGTGGGATGGGCGCGCCGTCCTCAAGGAGCTGCTCGATCGGCACGGCGGCATCACGCTGGCCGACGACAAGCGCGAGGCCATGGCCAAGATCTTCGGCGTCATCATGTGGGGCGAGCTGGCCGCGTGGAAGATCAGCGCCGAGCTCGCCGACAAGCTGGTGCCGCTCGAGGGCCGCCTGGCCGCGACCTCGCAGGCCCACGACGAGGCGCGCCACTTCTACGTCATGTACGACTACCTCAAGGCGCTCGGTAGCGTGCCGACGACCATGGACCGCGCGTCGCGCGTCGTGCTCGACCTGGTGCTCGAGACCGACTCACTGCCCAAGAAGCTGCTCGGCATGCAGCTCATGATCGAGACGCTCGCGCTCACCATCTTCCAGGCGGTGCGCGACACGCGCATCGAGCCGGTGCTCGCCGAGCTCCTGCGCTACTACGAGAAGGACGAGGCGCGCCACGTCGGGCTCGGCATCCAGATGCTGCCTGGCATGATGTCGCGCATGAGCAAGCGCGAGGCCCTCGGTCTGTTCGCGTTCCAGATCAAGATCATCGGGTGGTCGATCGCCGGGCTCAAGTCGCTCGAGCCGCACTTCCACGCCATCGGCGTCGACGCGCGGCGCGTGCTCGAGCTCGGTCGCGCCAAGCAGGTGCTGGCGTTCAACCAGCTCTGGGAAGGCATGGGCCTGTCGCAGACGCCCAAGTCGCGCGAGGCCGTGTTCCGCGTGATCAACGCGGTGACCGCGGGCCTCTTCCTGGGTGCCGGGCGTGAGCGCGCCAGCTGGCGCGCGCGTGCCGGCGGCTTCAAGGAGGGCTGGGCCGCCGATCCGTACGGCGAGCTCGCGGCCACCTCGCTGTCTCCCGACGATGAGGTCAAGCGCGTCCAGGTCCTGCACTGAGAGGCACAGTGGCGCGGCCGCACCGAGAGTGCGCACGCCGCACCAGGTTTCGTTGACCTTGCCGGCGGACCGGGTCGCGCGGGCCCTCGGTCTCTGCCCCTTCCCGGGTGCTCACTCGCGCTCGCACACGTAGGCGAGCGAATCGCCGCACTTGCGGTCGTTCCACACGCCCGCCAGCTCGCCTTGCAGCTCGGCGCAGTCCTCGTTGCCGTCGTTGTTGGGCTCGCCAGACTCCCAGTTGATGAAGCCGAGCGCCTGGCCGGTCACCCAGGCCCACTGGTTCTCGACCGCGGCGTCGGTGAAGCCGAGCCACACGTGCAGGTTGCCGCCCAGCTGCCGCACGATCGCGTTCTCGGCGGCGTCGGTGATGGTGACCAGGTGCGTGTCGGAGCCGAAGGCGTCGCAGAGCGTTCGCGCGACGCCCCAGTTCTGACCCACGACGTAGAGCCGGTAGCAGTGGCCGGTCGCTGGATCGACGACCGTCGCGTCGCCACCGGTGCACGGCTCGGCATCGGGCGGAGGCGCATCGAGCGGCGCGGCCGCGTCGATCGTGGGACGGCCGTCGATCGCGCCCACCTCGGCGTCGACGACCGCGACGCCCGCGTCTTCGGCCGGATCGTCCGCGCCGGCCGAGGCGCAGCCCGCCGACGCGCAGCCGACGGAGGCGCAACCGACGGCCACGAGACAGGCGAGCACGAGGCTGGCGGGCCGCCCGATCACCTCATGATGGTATCAGGGTTCGCCTGGGTGTTCGCCACCAGGAACCGGCCGAGCCGCGTCTCGCTCTGGCCGCGCGGCAGCACACGGCAGGTGCGCGTGAACCGGCGTTGGCGGCGGACGTCAACGGGACTTCGCACCGCGGGCGCACCGCGGGCGTCGCCCGCCGCCAAGTCCGCGAGAACGCAGTCGCAGCGCCGGCCCGCGGCGTGCGCGGCGCGCGGCATGCTGCTTGCTCGATAGCATCGGATGAAGAGCTCCAACGCACTCGTGATGGCCCTCGGCACCCTCCTCGGCGCGACGACGATCCCCGCGCGCTCCGGCGTCGCACGCGCCGACGAGGTGGCCGGCGTCGCCGCGGTGGCCCCGGCGCCCACGACGTCGATCGGCGCGCGCGTCGGCGGCTACGGCTTCCGCCAGGCGGCCGGCGTGGAGCGCGAGCGCCCCGGCGACACCACGCTCGACCCCGAGCTCGAGCTGGCCGCGCAGGGGCAGTTCTACGCGATGTTCGATCTCTAAGCAGTCGGACGGGTTCTCGCTCCATCGGGCAGGCGGGCGGGACGGTCGGGCGTGCGCGCGAATCCAATGCTCCATGGACAAGACTGCCGTCGACAAGCGCCAGCATCTCATCTCCGTCATCGACGACCTCGACACCGGCATGCTGGTCACCCGCGCAGCGGACGGCGAGCTGCGCGGCAGGCCCATGGCCATCGCCGAGGTCCGTGAGGACGGCGAGCTCTACTTCTGCGCCGGGCTCCAGGACCCCAAGGTCGCCGAGATCGAGGCCGACCCGCACGTGACCGTGCAGCTGCAGGGCAAGACCAAGTGGGCCTCGATCTCGGGCACGGCGCGGGTGGTGATCGATCGCGCGCTCGTCGACCGGCTGTGGAAGGAGAGCTGGAGGCTGTGGTTCCCCGAGGGCAAGGACGACCCCAGCCTGTGCTTCATCGCCATCGACGCGACCGAGGGCGAGTACTGGGACAACAGCGGCGCGCGCGGCATGCGGTTCGCGATCGAGGCCGCCAAGGCCTACCTGCAGGGCCGCACGCCCGACGGCGCCAAGATGGACGAGAACGCGAAGGTCAGCTTCTGATCACGCTGGCCGCGCGCGCCGAGCTCTGGAGCGGCACGCGCGGCAGCGCCGGCGCGGCCGTCAGGCCTCGAGCAGCTGCAGATCGCTCTCTTCACGCCGCGCCGGGCACGCCGGCACCGCGCACATGGTGCAGTGCGGCTCGACCGTGCACACCGCGTCAGCGAAGCGCCGCACCGTGAGATCCAGGAGCGCCGGGCGATCGCCGACCGCGTGCGCGATCTCCGTCCAGGCGTCACGGACCGCGGCGGCCGTGGGCGGTGGTGTGCGGCGCACCAGGCCGAGCCGCTGCGCCACGCGGGTGAGCGCCTCGTCGGGCGCGATGGTGCCCACGCCCAGGTAGCGCAGGAACAGCACCGCGGCGCGCGGCTCGAGGCGATCGAACGCCGCGCACAGCGCCGCGACCGGATCCGGCTGGTGCCCGAGCCAGGCGCGGAAGCCGCCCGTGCCCGCGTCCAGCTGCAGGAAGCGGCGCGCGTTGCCGAACAGCACGCGCGCTCGCAGCGGCGACGGCATGATCGCGCGCACATGCGCGATCTCGGCCTCGCCCATGCCCGCGAGCGCGCGCGGATCGCACTCGCCGAGCACGTGGCGCAGGCGCACCAGCAGCGCCGCCCCGCCGGCGATGCGCTCGTCGGCGTCGAGCATGGCGGCGACCAGCAGCGCGTAGAGATCCCGGTCGGGCAGGCCGTCGGGGTCGAACTGCGCCGCGGCGCGCCGCTCGCCGTAGACGCGCGGATCGTGCGCGGCCAGGCTCTGCAGGACGCCGCGCCACGAGCGCGCCGCGGGCACCTCGTCGCCCGCGGACAGGAAGTCGGCGGCGGCGGCGAGCGGCTCGAGCTCCTCGGGGAAGCCGACCTCGAACTCGCTGGGCCCGCCCGCCTGGCCCGAGCCGTCGTCGATGATGTAGCCGGCGAAGTGCACGCGCGCGCGGCCGGGACCGAGCAGCGCGCGGACGGTCGCGGGGCGCCACGCGCGCGCCTCCGGATGGAAGGCGAGGGCGCGTGCGCCGATGGAGGGGAATCCCTGCGACATGTCGGCATGCTAGCATCCCCGCCGCGGAGGAGCATATGGACCGAATCCAGCAGCGTCGCAGCGTGGTTCTAGTCGGTGTTCTCGGGGCCCTCGCGTCCCTGGCTCTCACCGGTTGTCCCAAGGATGACCCAGGCAGCGCGGGCGAGAAGATCATCAAGCCCGATGCGAGCGTCGCCAACGTGGTGAAGATCGAGACCACCGTGCCTTGGGGCCAGAAGGTCGCGTGCGCGAAGATCCTGGATCCGGTCGCCATCGCTGCCGCGCTCGGCGAGGCCGAGGTCACCATCAGCGACGGTACGCAGGGCGGCGAGGCCGAGGCCACCAGCGTGTGCAGCGTGCGCAAGACCGGCAAGGTGATGAGCGAGAAGGATCAGGCCAAGCTGGGCGACAAGACCGGCTTCAAGATCGGCGTGCAGCCCGGCGACGAGATCTGCCAGCTGCGCGCCTACTGCTCGTACCCGTACGACATCGCCGAGGACAAGAAGAAGGCCGAGGCGATGGGCCAGATCTGTAACACCGACATCGGCGATCTGTCGTGCACCCAGCAGGTGCAGGCGGGCGGC
>JBKJOI010000049.1:0-6086 GCA_046595695.1 Haliangiales bacterium
ACCCGCGGCTCACCAGGCGAAGCCGAAAGGGTCCGGAAGCAACCCGCTGTCCGTGCCGCCGATGAACGTACCGGGAGGTCGCCATGACTGCTTCTGGATCGCCGCGCTCGCTCAAGCGGCCCAGAGGCCGCGCATGGCGCGCGCGTTCGATAGTCTCGCGCGTCAGCGGCGGCACGTCGGCACGTCGTTCTCGCGGACGACGTCTGCAGGCCCGACTCACACAGCAGGTACGACCAGGCGCGCCCATCCACCTCGTCGATGAGCTCCTCCAGGCCATCCGCGCCGCGCGGAGCTCGATCGCCGGGTTGCTTCAGGCACATCGACCTCGTCGGCAAGGAAGACGGGTTTGAGCAGTGGACGTCGATCGATTCACACGTCGTCGACCCTCGTGGGGTGCTTCCGGAAGCCGTTACCCATGTGTCCCCGATGCAACAGTGTGAGTCCCGGACACATGGGTAACGACCTCGCCGAGGACCCGAAGAAGGGGAGCGCGGCAGATCTGCCGCGCTCAGCGACCGCGCCGCGAGGCCGGAGCGATCGAGGATCACGAACGGTAACGAACGGTGATTTAGTCGGCTTGCGTGAGCGAGACGCGGCGCTCCTCATAACCTCTGGGCGATGAGGTCTCCTCTTATTTCTCGAGTCGCGTTCCGAACTCACGCCACTCGCTCTCCGAGGTTTCCGTAGGCAATTGGCAAGCCAATGTCCTCGGAGAGGTGGGCTCGACGCTGGCGTTGAAAAACGCCTGATGAATGGCGCGCGGTTTGCGCGAGCAGAGAAGCCGTTCGGGAGGGGAGCTTGACTCGGATCGTCGCTTGGACGTAGGGCAAATCCGAGGCAGCGGGCCTGAGCGGGTCATCGAATACGGGAGGGAACCCGAGGGGGGAGGTGGAGCTGCCTACGGATGGATCTGCGTGAGCGTGACCTGGCCAGCGAACGACTTCACCGTCACGGACTGGAACGGCACGCCGTTGATGCTCGCGTTGACCGTGAACTCGCCGATCGGGACGTTGGCGGCGAGCGCAGCGCCTTGGGAGGTTGTCGCAGTCAGTGCCTCGTCCGGGAGGCCGCTGTCGCCAACGTACTGGAGCTGCGTGCTGGCATCGGCGTTGGAGATGGTAATGACGGCGCCCTCGACGTCGTTGCCCATGCAGTCGATGACTCCGATGGCCATGATGGCGCGCTCCGGATTCACGTCGTCGAACAGGAAGCCGAAGAGGTCGAGCGTCGCTGTCTTGAACATGTTCAGGTTGAGGCTGGGCACGTTGGTCTGTAGCGGATCCGGCGCGAAGAGATTTGCCGTACCGTAGCCAACCGCGACGATCTTGATGTACCCCTGCACCGGAACAGCACCCGTCGGTATGCTGAGCTGGTAGACGCCGCCGGCCGCGCTCTCGGTGGTGTCGACCACGAGGTCTTGGCCGTCGCGTGCAGTCACAGTGGCCCCAACGATGGGTGCATCCGTCTCGATGTCCTCGACCACCCCGGCGACCGTCAGCGGATCCGGGACCGTCACCTTGGGCGGCGTGTCGCCGGAGCAGCTGACGTCCGCAGGCCGGGCGTCCGGGCTGGGCACGGCGTCGATCATCGGGGCCGCGTCGATGACCGCGGCGTCGGGCGGCGCCGCGTCGAACGCGGCGGGGGCGTCGTCGTCGCCGCAGGCGGCCATGGCGAGCAAGGAGAAGGACAGAACGCAGGCAAAACTAGTTTTCATTGGAAGGAAGGATAAGGGATCGCTTACCCGGATGCCCGAGGAATGTCAGGGCCCCCTGCTAGGGTTCGTCCTAACTGTTTTCGGAGACGCCATGCCGGCGGAAGATCGAGCGTACGCGCGAGTGAGCCACCCGGTCCTGAACGAAGTGGACCCTGACATCTTCCGGTTCCAGTTCGCCGAGGATTGCATGACCCACGCCTGCCGGATCGAGGCCGAGGCGGAGGATGCCACCGACGGGGCGTGCCAGCAGAACGACGCGTGCTGCCGGTACGGCTGCGACGTCGATCTGTTCGAGCGCGACCGGATCCTGGCGCGCGCGCCGGCCATCGCCAAGGTGCTGCGGCCCGAGCTGCGCGACACCGCGCGCTGGTTCGACGAGTCGCAGCCGGAGGAGAGCGAGTCAGCGTCGGGCACGGTGATCCGCACCGGCAAGCAGGACCCGACGCGCGAGGCCGGCAAGTGCGTCTTCCTGGGCCACGACCAGCGCGGCTGCGCGCTCCACCGGGCCGCGCTCGAGAACGACTTCGCGCCCGAGGAGATCAAGCCGGCCGTCTGCAGGCTCTACCCGCTCAGCTACGGCGAGGGGCAGCTCGCGCTGGCCGACGACTTCAACTGGTACTCGTGCGCGCACCACGAGGGCCCCAGCGTGTACCGGGTCATGCGCGAGACCCTGCGCGACCTCTACGGCGACGACGCCATCGCCGCGCTCGACGTGGTCGAGCGCAAGACGCTGCGTGCGCGCCTGAAGGTCACCGCGGCATAATCGCGGCATGAGCGACCTGGACTCCGCCGCCCGCCAGAAGATGATCGAAGAACGGCTGCTCCGGCTGGAGAGCACGCCGACCTTGCAGCGCACCTGCGGCTTCCGCGTCACCGCGCACGGCGAGGGCCGCGCGACCTGCGAGATGGACGTCACCGAGGCGGTGCAGAACCTGAACGGTTTCCTGCACGGCGGCGCCACCGCCGCGCTCGTCGACCACGTGGGTACGGTGGCCATCATCACCGCAGACCGCGAGGCGCGCCCGGGCGTGACCACCGATCTGAACGTTACCTACCTGGCGCCCGCGCCGACCGGCGGCAAGGTCATCGCCGAGGCGACCGTGCTCAAGATCGGCAAGATCATGGCCTACGTCACCGTCGACGTACGCCGCGCCGCCGACGGTGTGCTCGTCGCGCAGGGGCGCATGAGCAAGTTCCAGGGAGCGTGAGCCCCGCGCGCGGCGCGCGCCGCCGCCCGCGTGAGTCTACGGCGCGCCCGGCGTGTAGCTCATCAGCTCCTCGGTCTGGTTGCCGGTCTCCTTGATCTTGCCGACGCCCTTCGCGAACCAGAACAACTTGTCCGAGGCGGCGCCCGAGTTGCCGATGCGGCGCACGCGCACGCAGTCGTAGGGGCCCGCGGGCACCGTGACCGGCTCATCGACCGCCTCGACGGTCCAGGTCTCTGACTTGGCCGAGGTCATCGTGGCGCCCGTGGTCGGGTCGGTCTCGATCTCGGTGTACGTCTCGGTGAAGCTGGCCCCGAGGACGATGTGGTCGTTCGACTCGTCGAGGCGCAGCTTGTGCGGCACGTACACCTGATCCGAGAGCAGCACCTGCCCGACCGAGAACGTCTGCTCGCGGTGGCGCAGGATGCGCGAGCCGGTGTCCTCTTGCCAGCTCACCGTGACGCCGTCGTCACCGATGGTGCGTACGCGAAACGCCATGATGCCCGCCTTGCTGCCGCCGATGTCCTCGAAGGCCTCCACGGACGAGGTCTTCTGGTAGGGCGCTGCCGGCGCGGTCGGCGTGACCGTCCAGGTCCACGACGCGCCCATCGCAAGCGGCAGGTAGCGCTCGGCCGGCGGGATCGCGTCGGCCCCGGGCGGCGCAGCGTCAGCCGGCGCGTCGGGAGTCTCGCCGCCGCAAGCGGCGAGCGCCGCGAGCAGCCCGGCGACCATCCATCCAGCCTTGTTCCGTCCACGGGTCTCAGTCATCGGACATGGTCACTTCCCGGACGCCCTTCGCGCCCTGCTCCTCGAGCGCGGCGAGCAGCGTCGCCGCGTCCATCTTGTCGGGGACATCCATCTCGAGCACGATCTTTTGCACCAGCACCGGCGCCGCGCCACCCGCGGCCGCCGGCGCGCCGCCGTTCGGCGCCGACAGCACGCGCGCCTTCGGGTACGCGCTGCGCAGCATGGGCAGGAGCGCCGGCGCGTTGTCGGTCACGAAGGTGACCTTGAGCCGCTGCGGCCGCTCGCCCGAGACCGCGTCGAACATGGTCAGCACCACGCCCACGAAGGCGGTCGAGACCACCGCGATCGGGATCACGCCGATCCCGCAAGCCATGCCCACGCCGATCATGAGGAACATGACCGCCGCGTCGCGCGGATCCTTGATGCCCGAGCGGAAGCGCACGAAGCCGCCCAGCCCGACCAGGCCGAACGCGCGCGCCAGGTTGTCGCCCACGACCGCGACCACGATCGCGCCGGCGACGGCGATGAGGATCTGTGCGTGCGCGGTCTCCAGCCGCACCGGCGGCTTCTTGAGGAAGCGGCGCCACGGCCGGAACGACACGAACGAGGCGAGCAGGAAGGCCATGAGCAGCCGGATCAGCACCTCGATGAAGTGGTGGCCGTCGACCTGCGCCATGCCCATGGCGTCCTTGAGGTATTGCTCCATGCGCTCGGTTTGCCTGACCTATCCTGCGCTCGCGCGCTGCGGTGGAGCGACTTCGGGGACGGCGGCGGTAACACCCACGTGCTTCCACAGCGCCAGGTGCAAAGGATGTCGGGTGAGCAGGCGGCGCAGGAGATCCTGGCCGCGCGGCGTGCTCGCGAGCGGCCCGGCGAGGCTCTTGGCGACCGCGACCGGCCAGCGCGCCACCGCCGACTCGCGCAGCGCGTGCGCACGCGGCGAGTCGAGGCCGCGCAGCGAAGCCACCGCCTCGGGCGCGAGCGGCAGCGCGCGCTGCCGCAGCTCGTGGGCGCGCTCGTCGTCGAGGCCGTCGAGGCTGCGCAGCACCGGGCGCGGCGCGCGCGCCAGCCAGGTGCGCCGCCACAGCCAGGAGTGCTCGTCGGTGAGGCCGTAGAGCGACGACAGCGCCGCCGCCGGCGCGGCCGCGCAGGCGCGCGCCCGCCACTCCCACGCGCGCGCGCTGCCGAGCCCCGAGATCGACTGGCAGGCCGCGCGCGCCAGCAGCGGATCGGCGAGCGCCGCGTCGCCGCCCGCCGCCGTCAGCCAGGCCTCGCGCCAGCGCCACGCGCGCGTCGAGCCATCGCCGGTGAGCGAGGCCGCTACCGCCACGGGCACCGTGGGCGCGAGGCGCGCGCGCAGCGCCCACGCGCGCGGCACGGTCAGGCCGCGCAGCGACGCGGCGACCTCGGCGGGCGCGACCGCGGCGAGCTGCTCGCGCAGCACCCAGGCCCGCCGCGACGCGCCCGCCGGCTCGGACAGCGAGCGCGCGATCGCGCCCGGCGAGACCGCGACCAGGCTGCGGCGCAGCTCCCAGCTGAGTGCATCGTCGAGGCCGCCCAGGCCATCGGCGACGATGGCGGGCACCACCTGGGCGAGCGCGCGGCGCCGCTCGTCGAAGCCGGGGCCGGCCAGGCCGCCCATGAAGTACGCCGCGAGCGCCGGCTCGGTCGCGCTGCGGCGATCGATCCAGTCGAGGAACGCGGCACGCGCCGACGCTGCATCGGGATCGATGCGCGGCCCGGCCGCGGGCGCCTGCCGCTGCGCCGATACCTGCGCCGCGCGCGCCCCCGCCACGCCGCCGCCGGCGCGCAAAGCCTCGATCGCGGCGACCAGCGACTCGACGGTGCTGTCGAGGTCGGCGTCGGTGTTGTCGATGATGATCCAGCGCTCGGGGTGGCTGGTCGCCAGCTCGCGATAGCCCTCGCGCAGGCGCAGCATGAGGCCCTCGCCCGAGAGCCCCTTGCGCGAGGGCGTCCGGCTGGTCGGCTCGAGGATCTTGCTGACGCGCCGGCGCGCCCGCGCAATGTGCGGCTCGGCGTCGACCAGGATCATGAGATCCGGGGTGACCCCGCGCGCGATCGCGTCCACGACCGGTCGTACGATCTCCTCGGGCAGGCCGCGCCCGGCGGTGGCCATGACCAGCGCGGTGTACGCGAAGCGATCCGCGATCACGATGTCGGCGTCGGCGAGCGCCGGGCGCATGGCCTCGTCGAGCTGCTGGGCGTCGCGCGCCGCGTAGAGCAGCATCTCGGCGACCGGGGACAGCGCGGCGTTGCGCTGATCGCGCGCCAGCAGGCGGATGGCCTCGGCCGTCGGCGAGGCCAGCTTGCCGCCCTCGCGGACGTGGCGCACGCGCGCGCCCCGCCGCGTGAGCGCCTTGGCCACCTTGTTGGACAGGGTCGTCTTGCCCGAACCATCG
>JBKJOI010000096.1:0-16977 GCA_046595695.1 Haliangiales bacterium
GGCCGCACCCACTCGATGAACGACACGCCGTCGATGAGCTCCATCGTGAGCAACCACTCGTCGCCGACGGTGTGCAACTCGTGCAGCGCGACCAGGTTGGGATGGACGACGTCGGCGAGCGTGCGGAACTCGCGCTTGAAACGGTACAGATCGCGACCGGTGACCTGCCGCAGCGCCTTGAGCGCTACCTCGCTGCCGCGCCGCCGATCGAACGCGCGGTACACGACGCCCAGTCCACCCGAGCCCAGCTTGCCGCGGATCTCGAAGCGATCGTCCGGCGATCCCGACCCCGGACCATGGTCGCTGCTGGACGGTGCACGAGACGACACGTCCTTGATTTTACGCCCTCGCCCAGCCATGCCGCTACGGGGGCGCATGTGGGCATTTCGCCTCTGGGGCTCGCGGTGCGGGCGTCATTGCGTTGGCGCCGCTGCAGCTGGAGGAGAGCCTTGTGAGCTTGGTGGTCCGCGTGAAGCGGGGCGTTCAGCGCAGCGGGGCGTCGCCGGGCGGCGCGACGTCCACGCGCAGGAATGGCACGACGTTCAGCCGCGCGTCCCACGCCGGGTGGCGGCGGTAGAAGAAGTCGAGTCGTGCCTGAGGGTTAGCGGCGAACGCCGGGTCGGCGAGCGCGGCGTCGAACTGGCCACGGAGCGTGGGATCGGCGGCGAGCATCTTGCGGGCCTCCGCCTCGGCTACATAGCCCTCCATGTACTCCTTCCGCTCGAAGGCAGCGTTGACGTAGCCCCAGCTCACCAGCGAATCCGGGCCGAGCGGCTCGAACAGGTGCACCACGAGCAGGCCGCGCGGCTGATCGATGGGCACGAACAGCGAGCCGGCCGCGAGGTCCTGCGTCACCGGGTTCCACGAACCCTCGAGCTGCGTGGGCGTGCGGCCCTCGAAGGAACGGCCGAAGGTGACCTTGGTGGCGACGAACACCTGCGCCGCCACGCCGGTCCGCGCGGTCGCGAGCGTCTCGAAGCGCAGGCCGTGCAGGCGTAGCCGGGCGGCCACCCACGCCGCGTGCGCCGCGGGCACCACGTAGCCGGCGCGCGGGGCGACGACGCTGACGTCGGCGACGACGTCGTCGAAGAAGGGCATCTTCCAGACTTCGGGCTTCGACTCGTCGTAGACGATCCACGTGCCGCCCGAGATCTCCGACGGACGCTTCTCGTACGCGTAACCGAGGAAGTCGATGGTGCGCGCCTTGTCGGTGACCTTGTAGCTGAGCGCGACGGCCTTGCCGGCGAGGCGCGCGCCCAGGGCGTCGGCGGCGTCGGCGGCGTCGCGCCAACCCGCGGCGTCGGTGGTGGCGCGCTCGAGCAGTGCGCCGATGAGATCGTGCTGCGAACGCACCCGCTGCTCGTAGCTGGCCCAGCTGTGCGTCTCGACCAGGATGCCGAGCCGGTGGCGCGCCGCCGCGTACGGCTGCGAGAAGCGCGGCGACGACGGCTCGGTGGAGATGCCCGAGGCTGGATCGTCGTTGGTGCGGAAGGACGGGTAGAACGGCGTCGGCTTGTGACCGAGCTCGGTGAGGCGCGCCTGCAGCGCGTCGGAGAGACGCTGCGCGACCACGTCGAGCCCGTCGCCCTGCGGCTCGAGCGGCGCGAGCATCACCGCGACGTCGTGCTGGAACTTGGCGCCGTCGGTGGCGTGGAGGTCGACGTAGACGACCGGGTCCCAGGCCTCGAAGAGCGCGAGCAGCGCCTGGGTCTCGGGCGCCTCGGCCTTCATGTAGTCGCGGTTCAGGTTGAGGTTCTGCGCGGTGGTGCGGAAGCCCATCGCCTCGGGACCGCGCTGGTTGGGCCGGTGGTTGGGCCCGAAGCGCTCGTGGCCGTCGGGGTTGTAGACGGGCACGAAGACCAGCGTGACCGCGGCGAGCGCGCCGGGCGCCAGCTTGCCGTCGAGCAGCTCGCGCAGCGCCCACAGGCCGCCGTCCTTGCCGTCGATCTCGCCGGCGTGGATCCCGCCCTGCACGAGCACGACCGGCCGGCGCCGCAGCCGCGCCGTGGACGCCTCGAGCACGCCGTCCGCGGACGCGACGATCGCAAGCATCGCGCGCCCCTCGGGCGTCGTGCCGATCTTCGTGCAGCGCGCATGCCCGGGGTAGCGCGCCGCGAAACCGTGGCAGAGCCGCTCGACCTCGTCGTAGCGGCCGGTGCGCACGAAGCCGCTGCGCTCGGCCTCGGTGCTCAGGTCGATCGAGGGTGCGGCGTCGGCGGCGTCAGCTCGGGTGGCCCGTGCGGGCGAGGGCGTATTGCAGCCGCCGTGGACGAGGAGGCTGGCGACGGCGACGGTTAGGACCACGACAAAGGCTATGGCGGCGTCCGCGGAGCTCGGGCGGGGGGACATGGCAGAGTCATCCCACGGGAACCTCCCGCTGAGAACGGCATCGCCCATCACATGCGCTCACGGGCGCGGCGCGGGTCCAGCCTCGACGAGCTGCTTGAGCGCCGCGGTCTCGGCGGCGAGCCCGGCGCGCAGCGCGGCTCCGTACTTTCGTTCGGCCACGCCGCGCAACGGACCGTCGAGCAGGAGCTCCTGCCGCAGGCGCACGGTGCCGTCGGCGAGCGACTCGAGCGTGCGCTTGCGCTGTCCGTAGACGAAGAGCGTGGTCCAGCCCGCGTCGCGCCAGCACAGGCACGCGTGGGGCTCGACGAGCAGCACGACGTGCTTGGCGCGCATCCGCTTCGCGCCGAGCACGACCTCGGCCCAGACGACGCCACCCGGCTCGACGTGACCCTGGGCGTGCACGAGCCAGGGGTTCCAGGCCGCGTACGCGGGCAGATCGACCAGCGCCGGCCACACCCGCGGCGCGTCGCCGTGGATGAGCGCCTCGGCACGGAAGACGATCGAGCCGGCGGACGGCAGTCGCACCATGATGGCCGCGACTCTATCCCATCGACGCCTCCGTCGTGATCGTCGTGCATCCGCACCTGCCAGCGCGCGCGTGCCGGCGTATGCTGCGGGCATGTTGCGGCGCGCGCCGCTGGAACCCGGCTGAAACTTTTGCCTTGATCCTTCGTCCCTCCCCTATTACTTTGTTCGGAGCACGAACAAGGCTCGGCACGTTGCAGGCGCCGGACCGCCACAAGACGAGGCACGGCGGAAGCTCATGACCGTACTGCACACCGTCGATACCGGGCGCATGCGCGAGCACAACTCGAGCCTGCTGCTCAACATGATCTGGCGCGAGCAGCAGATCTCGCGCGCCGAGCTGGCACGGCGGACCGGGCTGAGCCGATCCACCGTCTCCGAGATCGTGAACGACCTGCTCGCCACCGGCCTGGTGCGCGAATCCGGCTCGGGTGACTCCTCGGGCGGCCGGCGGCCGACCATCCTGCGCTTCAACGACGACGCGTTCGTGCTCGCCGGCGTGGAGATGGGCGCCACGCACGTGCACGTGTCGACCACCGACCTGCGCGGCCGGCCCAAGCACTCGCGCCAGCGCTCCATCGCGGTCGTCAACGATCCCAAGGGCACGCTCAAGCTCATCCGCGAGTTCCTCGGCGAGTGCCTCGAGGAAGACAACGTCTCGCCGGATCGCCTGCTCGGCATCGGCGTCGCCGTGCCCTGCCCCGTCGACCTCGCCGAGCCGGATCGCCTGCACCCGCGCCTGATGC
Organism: Haliangiales bacterium; assembly: GCA_046595695.1. Taxonomy (GTDB): domain Bacteria; phylum Myxococcota_A; class Polyangia; order Haliangiales; family SHYZ01; genus JBKJOI01. The sequence goes on from JBKJOI010000096.1 coordinate 3,621, forward strand.
CCAAGTGGAAGGGCGTCAGCGTGATCGACGCGCTGCGGCGGGCCTACGACTGCCCGGTCTACGTCGACAACGACGCCAACCTGGGCGCGATCGCCGAGAAGTGGTGGGGCGCCGGCAAGGCCGGCGAGGACCTCGCCTACATCAAGGTGGCGACCGGCGTCGGCGCCGGCCTCATCCTCTCGGGCGAGCTCTACCGGGGCTCGGGCGGCACCTCCGGCGAGATCGGCCACACCGCGATCGATCCGCGCGGCCCCCGCTGCCGCTGCGGCCTGTCCGGCTGCCTGGCCGCGATGATCGGCACACAGGCGCTGGTCGAGCGCGCCGGTGGCAAGGCCGGCACGACCATCGAGAGCATCGTCGAATCAGCGCTCTCCGGCCATGCCGGCGCGCGGGCGATCATCGGCGAGGCGGGTGGCTACCTGGGCATCGCGGTCGCCAACCTGCTCAACCTGCTCAACCCCGCGGTCGTCGTGCTCGGTGGTCACATCACCAGCGCCGGCGACCTGCTGCTCGATCCCATCCGAGAAACCGTGCACCACCGCACGTTGTGGAAGTCGGTCGCCGAGGCACGCATCGTCACCAGCGTGCTGGGCGAGGCCTCGATCGCCGTTGGTGGAGCCACGTTGGTCCTGCAGGCGGCGCTCAAGCAGCCCGCGCTGTTCCCCGCGTCGCGTCGTGCCCGCGCCGGGTGATTGTCAGCCCAGCTTCCCAACCTGGAGGTCGAAGATGTCGATCCGTAGCGCCGTGTCGCACCTGCGGCGTATGCCCCACCGCGTCTGCCTCGTGGCGGTCTCTTGGTAGCCGTGCGCGCGCGCCGACTCGCACGTGGGCTCGCAGTCTTCGCAGCCATCGCGGCCATCGCCGCGGCCGGGCCGCTCGGCTGCGGGCGCGCGCCGATCACGGCGCGCGCGCCGTCGCCACCGCCTGATCCCGCGCACTCGAAGGCGGTCGGTGCGGGCTTCTACCTGACCCGGCCGGTGGACGGCGAGCGCGTGCCGTCGAACGATCGCGGCGAACCGGTATCTCCCAAGGTCACCCAGGGCTTCACCGGCGCGCCGCAGACCAACGACTGGTGGTCGTCGCTCATCTGGCAGTACGACGCGGGCGGCAAGACGAACCCGTGGTCGCAGCCGATGTTCGCGCACCCGCTCGCCATGCAGGCGGGACGCTCCGGCCTGAGCATCGGCTACACGACCGAGCCCAAGGTCGACGCGCGCAGCTACTTCTTTCCCTACGCCGCGGATCTCGTCGTCGGCGTGCAGGGCCTGGACGCGCCCGAAACGCGCGTCGCCAGCTACTCCGACTGGGCGGTCACCGCCGCCTGGGCCGATGCCGCGGGCGGCATGACCGCGACCCTCGGCCACGGCCTGCCGTTCGTGTACGTGCGCAAGCAGGACGAGCGCGCCGCGCTCGTCGCGCTCGCCGCCGAGCGAACCAACGCGAAGGTCTTCCACGACGGCGGCGAGGTGCTCGGCGTCACCGTCGGCGGCCACCACTACGGCCTGTTCGCGCCCACCGGCGCGACCTGGGAGCGCGAGGCGCGCGGCTTCGCCTCGACGCTCGCCGGCAAGGACTTCTTTTCGGTCGCGGTGCTGCCCGACGACGCGCCCGCCACCCTCGAGGTCTTCCGCAAGCACGCCTATGCGTTCGTGAAGGACACCCGCGTCGCGTGGAGCTACGACGAGGCGTCGGCCACGCTGTCGACGCGCTACGTCGTGACCACCGAGCTGCTCGAGCCGGGCGAGGGCCGCGTCGACACGCCGCTCCTGTGCCTGTACCGGCACCAGTGGCTGCACACGGCCAGGGACGCGGCCTTCCTGCCGTACAGCTACGTCTCGCCGCGCGGCGCGCTCAAGGTCCTGCCGGGGAACGACTTCACGACGACCATGATCTTCCACGGCGTCGTACCCATGCTGCCCGTCGTCGGCGCCGCGAGCGGCTCGCTGCGCGGCCTCGTCGACGACGTCTACCAGGAGGGGGATCTGTTTCCGCCCAGCGACCAGGGCCTGCGCGACGTCTACTGGAACGGCAAGAGCTTCGGCCGCGTCGCCACCGTCGCACAGCTCGCCGATCAGCTGGGCGCCGCGCGCGTGCGCGATCAGCTGGTGCTCGCGCTCGAGAACCAGCTGGCCAACTGGTTCGATGGCCACGCGCCCTTCCTGTTCTATTACGATCACACCTGGCGGACGCTCATCGGCCTGCCCTCGGCGTACCAGTCCGGGCAGCAGCTGAACGACCACCACTTCCACTACGGCTACTTCGTGTTCGCCGCGGCGACCATCGCCGCGCTGGATCCCGCGTGGGCCGGGCGCGATCGCTGGGGTGCCTTCGTCGAGCTGCTCATCAAGGACGTGGCCAACTGGGACCGCGCCGACGAGCGCTTCCCCTTCCTGCGCCACTTCGATGCCTGGGCTGGTCACTCGTGGGCCAACGGGCCGTCGCTGTTCGTCGACGGCAACAACCAGGAGTCGTCGTCGGAGGCGATCAACTTCGCGCAGGCGACCATCCTGTGGGGCGAAGTCTCGGGCGAGAAGCCCATCCGCGACCTGGGCATCTTCCTCTACCTGCACGAGATCGCCGCCACCGAGCAGTACTGGTTCGACGTCGACAACCAGGTCTTCCCCGCGGGCTTCGGCCCCGGCGTGCTCGGCATGGTCTGGTCGAACGGCGGCAAGCACGACACCTGGTGGGATCCCAACCCGGTGTACGTGCACGGCATCAACTGGCTGCCCTTCACCGCGGCGTCCTTGTACCTGGGCCTCGCGCCCGGGCTCGCCGAGCGCAGCTACGCCGAGCTGGTCGAGGAGAGCCGTGGCGATCCCATGCAGTGGCGCGACCTCGCGTGGATGTTCCTCGCGCTCTCCGATCCTGATGGCGCAGCCCGGGCGCTCGCGAACAACCCGCGTTTCGCCCCCGAGCTGGGTAACTCACACGCCTGGCTGCACCACTGGATCCACACGCTCGGCACGACCGGCGGCCCCGACGCCACCGTGACCGCCGACGTCGCCACCGCGGTCGTCCTGCGCAAGGGCGACGTCCGCACCTACGTGGCGTGGAACCCGAGCCAGGCGCCGGTGACGGTCAAGTTCTCCGACGGTGTCTCGCTCGCGGCACCGCCGCACGAGCTGGTCCACGCGCAGCACGACGTGGGCCCCCGGAGGTAACGCATGCAGCCGCTTCGCAACACGCTTCCCTACGCCGCCCTCTTCGCCGGCGCCGCGCTCGTCGTCGCGGTGCTCGCCGGGCTGGTCGGATGACCGATCTCAGCTTTCCGTCCGGCTTCGTCTGGGGCGCGTGCACCGCCACTACGCGCCGAAGACCCTGTACGTGACCGAGAACGGCGCCAGCTACGCGACCAGCCCGCAGCGCGACGGCAGCGTGCCCGACGGTCCGCGCGCAAGCTACCTGCGCGATCACTTCCTGGCGGCGCGGCGCGCGCTGACCGCGGGCGTGCCGCTCGGCGGCGACTTCGTCTGGTCGCTGCTGGACAAGTTCGAGTGGGATCGCTGCTATTCGCAGCGATTCAGCATCACCTGGGTGAACTACGAGACCCAGGAGCGGATCCCGAAGGACAGCGCGCTGTGGTTCCGGCGGGTGATCGCGGCCAACGCGATCGTCGGGGCGGGGGGCGAGACGGAGGCGGCGGGCGTGGCGGTAGCGGGATGACGTGGCGGGCTACGGGATGATGACGTGGCGGGCTACGGGATGATGAAGCACTCGATCGTCGTCTCGATGCGGAAGTTCGACTGCGTCGTGTGCCGCTCGGCGTGGAAGATCTCCATCGAGTAGGTGCCGCCGACGCTGAGCCCGAGCTCGACCGCGCGGGCGTCGAGGTTCACCGTCTGCAGCGCCGGCTGGTGCAGGCCGCCGAGATCGATGGCCAGCTTGCCGTTGATGAACAGCCACAGGTCGTCGTCGCCGCGGAAGGTGAAGATCTCGCCGCCGCTGTACTTGAACGAGGTGTGGATCTCGGTGGTGAAGTGGAAGTTGTGCGGGAAGCCGTCGTCGCCGAAGCCCATGCCGTCGATGGGGAAGAACTCGTTGCTCTCGTAGACGAACAGGCCGGGCGTGGTCTCGGTGAGTTCGAGCACCACGGGCACCGCCTGGTTGACGTTCGGGACGTCGTGGTACCACTGCGCGAAATTCCCGGGCCCGGTGGTGTGCAGCGTCGCGCCCGGGTGCGCGTAGACCGGCTTGCCGTCGGTGCCGAGCAGCGGCTGGATGATGCCGGGGAAGATCTCGTCGCGGGTGAAGGTCTCGAAGTCGGGGTGGACCTTCTTGAAGTCGCGCACGGTCGCCTGCAGCGAGGAGCACTTGTCGACCGGAGGCTCCTCGATCACGGGCGGTGCGCCGTCGATGAACCCGGGCGGCGCGTCCGCGGTGGGGCTCGCGTCGGCGTCGTCATCCCCGTCGCCTCCGTCCGCGTCGATCCGCAACGACGGGCCGCAGGCCATACAGGTGACGGCCACGAGCGCACCCAGGAGTCGGATTCGTGCTTCGGTTTCCATGAAGGACCTCCGCGCCGATCATTTGTTCGATCGCCGTACAAACTATCAGAAACAATTTCGACACGTCAAGGCAACAAATGCCATCACCCCACGGTGCCGTTCACGAACGACGACGCGCGCGTCTTACTTTCGGGACGGTGTTCAGGATCTTACTTTCGGATGCGACCGCACCCGGGCCCTCCGAAAGTAAGATCCTGAACACCATCCCGAAAGTAAGAATCGGCGGCGGCGGGAGGCGAGCCATCGGCGCGCCTTGTCGGCGGCACCGAAGCTGGCGAGGAGACGCGGCGTAGGGCAGGAAGAGGGGCGCGCGACGGTACTGGGCGCGCCACATGTCGTCGATCATGTCGCGCCAGTTGGAGTCGTTGATGAAGCTGATCACGACCGAGATCGAGGTCGCGAGCGTCTTGGTCGTGTGCCACCAGCCGCTCGGGTTGAAGAGCATCTCGCCTGCCGCGAGCTCGAAGCGCAGGCAACGAGAGCCAGTTCGGCTCCGAGTACGGCGGCAATGGCTGCATGTCGTCCATGAGCTCGGGCAGCACCCAGGTCACCGGTTGCTCGCGCAGGAAGGGCGCCTCGCCGCCCGCGCCAACCTCCGTGAGCTGATCGACGAAATGTCCGACCGTCATGTCGCCTTCGTCGGTCTCGACCGTCCGGTCCCCGAAGCGCTCGCGGAAGTATGCCGGCGACCACTCGCGCCGCGCCCGCCAGCCGTCCATCGCGTCGGTGACGATGACAGGCCGCCGCGGCAGCAGGTACTCGCTCCTGAAGGCCTCGAAGGACAGCCCGCTCCGCCGCTCGATGGTCCCCACCATCTCCGCCATGTGCAAATGCCACAGCATCATGCCGCCCTGCTGGCGGCCGCCGACCTCCAGGCTACGATGGCACGATGCCCGTCACGTCCCGCCCTCCACGTCCGCGCGCCGAATGGCTGCTCCGCGCCGCGGCCACGATCGGCCTCGCCGTCAGCGTGCTGCTGCTCTTCGACTACACTCGCCCGATCTCGGGCCTGTGCGACGCAGGCGGCGGCTGCGACGTCATCAAGGGCTCGGCTTTTGCGCGACCCCTCGGCGTGCCCACGCCGCTCCTTGGCGCCGGATTCTTCGCCGCTGCGCTGGCCGCCGCGATGCTGCCCCGCGCGCGCCGCTGGCTGGCCCCGCTCACGCTAGCGGGCGCCGCGGTGTCGCTCGCGCTGGTGGCCGTGCAGGCGCTGGTGCTGGGCGCGTTCTGCCGCTGGTGCCTCGTCGCCGACGCGAGCGCGCTCGTGCTCGCGGGCTGCGCGCTCGCCGTGCGCGGCGCGCCCCCGCTGCGGCCGACGACGTCGTCGTCGGCCGCGACCGCCGCGCTCGTGGTCGCAGCGCTCATCGGGCCCATGGTTTGGACGCAGGCGCATCCGCTCGCGCCGCCGCCCGCGCCGGTGGTCACCGCGGGCGTCGACCTGCCCGAGGTCGTCGCTCGAGAGCAGCGTCCCGGGGTGCTCACGATCGTCGAGTTCATGGACTTCGAGTGCCCCTTCTGCCGCCGACTGCACGAGGAGCTCGCGATCGTCCTCGACGAGTACGGAGGGCGCGTGCGCGTGGTGCGCAAGATGACGCCGCTCACGAACATGCATCCGCACGCCCTCGACGCCGCGCTCGCCTGGTGCTGTGCCGACGAGGCCGGCCGCGGCGACGCGATGGCCGACGCGCTGGTGCGCAGCGACGATCTAACCCGCGCGGCCTGCAAGCACCTCGCGGCCAGGCTCGGGCTCGACACCGCGCGCTTCGACGCCTGTATCGACGCGCCCGCCACGCGCGCCCGCGTCGACCGCGAGCGCACCGAAGCCTCGGCCGCCGGGGTCACGGGCCTGCCGACGTACTGGATCGGCACCACGAAGTACAGCGGAGCCCCGGACCGTGACCGTCTGCGCCAGCGCATCGACGCGGCGCTGCGCGCCTCCGGGTCGTAGCAGCCTCCGCGCCTCCGCGCCTCCGCGCCTCCGCGCGCCACCTCCGCGTCCGGTCGTAGCTCCGCGCCCGCCCGCTCACCTGACCCCACACCTTGCAACACAATCGTCACCTCACCGACCACGGTTCCGACGGATCAAATGGACCATGGGAGACACCGTGCTGATCGTCGACGACGATCCTCTGAACCGTGTGGTCATCTGCGCGGCGCTCGGGTCTCGCTACCGGATCGTCGAGGCGACAGATGCCGCGACCGCCTACCGGGTGCTCGCCGCCGGAGGCATCGATCTCGTGCTCCTCGACGTCATGCTGCCGGAGGAGTCCGGCTTCGACGCCTGCCGGCGCATCAAGGCCGAGAGCACCGAGTACCTGCCGGTGCTGCTGCTCACGGCGCTCGACCAGCAGGAGGACCGGAACGTCGGGCTCAGCATGGGCGCGGACGACTTCCTGACCAAGCCGGTCGACCGCCTCGAGCTGAACCTGCGCATCGAGGTCTTTCTCAAGCTCCGCCGCCAGGAGCGGACCATCCGCGAGCAGGTCCGCGCGCTGCACCAGCTCGGCGCGCTGAAGGACGATCTGGTCTCGCTCATCCTGCACGACCTGCGCAACCCGCTCTCGGGGCTCATGGCCTTCCTGAACATCCTGCAGGAAGGGCTGGGCGCGACCGACCACATCCAGGACGTGCGCGGCGCGCTCACGGCCGCGAACCGGATGCACGAGACCGTCGAGGACCTGCTCAGGGTCCGCAGCCTGGAGGAGGGCCAGCTGCGCCCCGTGCGCGAACCCGTGCACCTGCGCGAGCTGCTCGAGGGCGCGGCCGCGACCATGCGAGGGGCCGCCCGCGAGCGCGGCGTCGAGCTGCAGCTCGCCAGCGTCGCCGGCATGGACGCCAGCTTCGATCCGAAGCTGGTCCGCCGCGCGGTCGAGAACCTGCTCGCGAACGCCATCAAGTTCTCGCGCCCCGGTGACGTGGTCCAGCTCGCCGCCTCGGTCGCAGACGAGGTGCGCATCGAGGTCGCCGACCGCGGCCCCGGGCTCAGCCAGAACGCGCGCGACACCCTGTTCGAGAAGTTCAGCACGCTCGCCGAGGGCACGCGCGACGCGCGGCGCGGCTTCGGGCTCGGCCTCTACATGGTGAGCCTGGTCGCGACCGCGCACGGCGGCTCGGTGCGCGCCGATGACCGCGCCGGCGGCGGCACGGTGTTCAGCCTGCGCCTGCCCGCCGGCGAGCGCGCGTGACGCTGCGGCGCCAGCTCCTCTTCCTGCTGCTGGCCGCCTCCACCTTGCCGGTGGTGGCGTTCGCCGCCATCCATGGTGTACGCACGCGCGCCGTCCTCGAGGCCGACGCCAGCGCCCTGCTCGAGGCGCGCGCCGATCACATGACGCAGGCGATGGATCGCTTCCACGAGCGCTACTTCGACTTCGCCACCACCGTCGCGAAGCTGCCCGGCACGGCGATCCTGCTCGACGCCGAGGCGCGCTTCGGCAAGGCCGCCGAGGAGGCCCGCTCCACCCTCTGGTCGCTCGTGCACAGCGACGGCTACCTGCTGGGCGTGCTGATCGTCGATCGCAACGGCACCGTCACCATGACGACGCGCAGCCACAACTTCGGCGCCGAGCTCGGTAGCGAGCCCATCGTCACGCGTGCGCTGGCCGGCCGTGACGGCCTGCAGCCGCCGCAGCACGCGCTCGCCCACGACCGGGCGCGCACGATGCTGTACGCCACGCCGGTGATCAGCGCGGGCGGCGCCGTGACCGGGGCGGTGATCGTGCAGGTGCGCGCCGATGCCCTGACCCAGGCGATGGCCGAGACCAGCACTCGATTCGGCGCCGGCTGGGCGATCGCGCTCGTCGACGAGGCGGGCCTGCTGATCGAGCGTCGCGACTCGGCCGACGCACCCGCCGACCCGCTCGCGTCCGGCAAGCTGCACGAGCGCCGGCAGCTCACCCGCGTACCCTGGACGCTGCAGCTCGCCGCGTCCAAGTCAGTCATCCTGGCGCCGATCCGCCGCGTGCTCTGGGAGACCGTGGTGCTGCTGGCGATCCTCGCGCCGCTCGCGCTTGTCGCCGGGCTGTGGCTGGCGCGGGGCGTGTTGCGCCGGACCCGCTCGCTGGCCGAGGCCGCCGACGCGGTCGCCGCCGGCGCGATGGACGTCCGTGCCGGCGGTTACGCCGACGACGAGCTCGGCCTGGTCGCGCGCCGCTTCGACGAGATGGCCGAGGCGGTGGCGACGGGACGCCGCGAGCTGGAGGCGCGCGTCCTGGAGCGCACGCGCAAGCTGGAGCTCGCCAACGAGACCCTGCAGACGCACCAGCTCGAGCTGCGCGCGCGCGCGCACGAGCTCGCGCGCGCGAACGCCGTGAAGACGCTGTTCCTGGCCAACATGTCGCACGAGCTGCGCACGCCGCTCAACGCCGTGATCTCGCTGTCAGAGGTGCTCCTGCACGAGCACGCCGCGCCCGCGCCCGGCCACCAGAAGTGGCTCGCCGACATCCACATGAGCGGGCGGCACTTGCTGGCGATCATCAACGACATCCTGGATCTATCGAAGATCGAGGCGGGCCGGCTCTCGCTGTCCGCCGAGCCGCTCGAGACCGACACCGTGGTCGCCGAGGCCCGTTCGCTGGTCGAGCCGTCGGCGCGGCGCCGCCAGATCCGCATCCGCTGCGACGTGGACGCCCTGCCGGTGCGCGCGGACCCGGCGCGGCTGCGCCAGATCCTGGTGAACCTGCTGTCGAACGCGGTCAAGTTCTCCCCCGAGGGCGAGGAGGTGGTCGTGGAGGCGAGGACGCACGGCGAGCTGGTCCGCTTCGTGGTCAGCGATCACGGCCGCGGCGTGGCTGCGAGCGTGCGCGATCGCCTGTTCCAGCCGTTCGTGCAGGGCGAGGAGCCGCACGTGAAGCACTACGAGGGCACCGGCCTGGGGCTCGCTATCTGCAAGCGCCTCGTCGAGGCCCACGGCGGCACTATCGCGCTCGTCGAGGGCACCACGCGCGGCGCGACCTTCGAGTTCACCATCCCGGTGTCCGGGCCCGCTGACGCGTCGTAATAAGGTCGCCACCATGGCGGCAACGGTGGCCAGGCCCTTCCGGCGCGGACGCTTCGACGGGCTGCCCGAGCAGCCGCGACGGTCGCACAGCTACTTCGAGAGCCCGGCGCGCGAGCTGCACCTGACCTCGGCGCCCTACGGCACGATGAACGTGCACTACCGCGCGCTGGGCAGCGGCCCGCCGCTCCTGCTCGTGCACGGGCTCATGACCACCAGCTACTCGTGGCGTTACGTGCTCGACGAGCTGGCGCGCGACTACCGCGTGATCGCGCCCGATCTGCCCGGCTGCGGCCGCAGCGACGAGCCGGTCGCCAGCTACGCGGGCGACGCGCTCGCCGCGTTCGTGCTCGAATTCCAGCGCGCGCTCGGCGTGCGCGGCTGTCCGATCGTGGGCCACTCCATGGGCGGCTACCTGGCCATGAAGGCCGCGATGGCCGACGAGCGCGCGTTTGCGCGCGTGGTCAACATCCACTCGCCGGGCGTGAGCGACCTGCGCTACCGCGCGCTGCACGCCGTGCTCGCGCTGCGACGAGAGCCTCAAGTCGCTCGAGGAGGCCGGCGAGTACGTTAGCGCGAGCCGAGCGCGCGCTAACGGCCCACCCGCTTCACGCAGCGGAAGCCGACCTCCGCGCTGGCGCGATCCGGTGGCAGCCGGCCGCGCGACCACAGCGCCAGCACCGGCATCGTGATGCCGCCGCCGCGCACCACCTTCGCGACGCCCTCCGGCGGGCCCATCGGATCCAGCCCCGGCGCGAGCGGCCAGCGGCCGAACCAGTCGCCGGTCCACTCGCCCACCGTGCCGGCCAGATCGCGCACGCCGAACGCGCTGACGTCGAACGACGTCGCGCCGGCGAGCGGCATCTCCGCCGCGCACGCCTTGCGCTCGCGCACGCACGCCGGCTCCTCGTCGCCCCAGACAAACTTCGGCTCACCGCTGCCCTGCGCGGCGTGCACCCACTCGGCCTCGCTGGGCAGGCGACCACCTTCCCACGCGCAATAAGTCTCGGCCTGGGCGTGGGTCACGCCCGTGACCGGCACCATCGCAGCGTCGCTCGGCTGCATGCGCGCGGCGTCGGGCGCCGTGCACCGCTTCGCCTTCACGCAGGCGAGGTACTGGCACTGCGTGACCTCGGTGGTGCGCATGCTGAAGGCCGTCAACGAGGCCTCGGCGAGGTCGAGCCAGGTGACAAAGCTCCAGCGCAGGGTGGTGCGCCCGGCCGGCACGTCGCTCCACGTCGCGGCCACGCAAGTACCGCGCTGCTCACGGAACGGGCCGCGCGCGCGCGGCGGCGAGCGATCGGCCGCGTGCTCGGGCTCCACCCTCACGCACTGGCCGTGGAGCTCGCAGGCGCGCTGGAACGCCTGGCGCGCCCGCTCGGGATCGGCGGCCGCGCCGATGCCGTCACGCAGCATGTGCCAGACTTGGTGGCAGGCGGGGCCGTCGCCGCCCGCGCACGCGTGCCTGAACATCAGCAGCGCGGTGCCTTCGTCGTGCTCGACACCGTGTCCCATCGCGTACAGCCACGCCACCATGGTGCAGCTCGCCGCATGGCCCAGCTCGCAGGCGCGGCTCAGGCGCGCGAGCGCGGCCGGTGCCCGGCGCGCGACGAGCTCGGCGAAGCCCACGATCGAGCAGCCCTCGGCCGAGTTGCGCTTGCAGGTCTGCTCGCCCAGCGCCAGGCCGCGCGCGGGATCAGCGGGCACCCCGCGGCCCCAGACCAGCACCCACGCCAGCAGCGTGCAGCCTTCCAGGGACTCGAGCCGGCACGCGCGCCGCGCCATGGCAGCACCCGCGGCCTCGTCGCCGGGCGCGCCAACGAACGCGGCGCGCGCCGCGTAGGTGCACGACTCGGCCTCGCCCAGTGCGCAGGCGCGCTGGTCGAGCGGCAGGGCGCGCGCCGGGTCCTTCTCGGCGCGCAGCATCGTCGCCGCCTGCACGCAGCTCGCGCCCGAGCCCGCGGTGCACGCGCGCTCGAACGCGGCGACCGTGCCGGGATGACCGTCCTGCTCGCGCACCAGCGCGAGGTCGCGGCACGAGTCGGCGAGGCCGCGCGCGCACGCCTCGTCGAGCACCTGGTCGCCGGCGGCGTCGCTGCGTGGCACGTTCTCGCCGGCGTAGTGGGCGCGGGCCAGCCAGAAGCAGCCGCGCGGCATGCCGAGATCGCAGGCGCGACGGTTGAACGGGATCGCGGCGAACGGCTCGGGCGCCTTGCCCAGGCCGTCGGCGAGCGCGACCGCCACGTTGAAGCAACCTTCGGCGCGATGGCGCGCACACGCCCGCTTCGCCAGCGGCAGCGCGGCGACGTCGCCCTCGACGACGAGCAGGCGGCTGAGCCCGGTGCACGCGTCCAGCTCGCCGCCGTCGCACAGCTCGACGAGCCGGGCGCGCGCGAGCGTCGCGCCGCGCTTCAGCGCGATGACGTCGAGACAGCCGACCACGTCGCCGCCTTCGCACGCGCGCACCAGCAGCGGCTGCGCGGCGCCGGCGTCCGCGGACGTGCCGATGCCCCGTGCGGTCGAGCGCCCGAGCACGCCGCAGCCGCGCGCCGAGCCGCCGTCGCAGGCCCGGCCGGCCAGCTCGAAGGCACGTTGCTCGGCGCGGTCGCCGCCCGGTTGCACGGTGAGCACGGCGGCGAGCTCGGCGCACGCCGCGAGCTCGTCGGCGCGGCACGCGGCCTCGAGGCGGTCGATCGCGTCAGCGGGTAGCAGCGTGCGGCCGAGCGCGGTGAAGCTGCGCGCGTAGGCGACGCAGGCGCGCGGATCGCCGGCATCGCACGCGGCGCGGAAGCGAGCCTGCGCGGCGACCGGGTCGCGCGCGCCGCCCAGGCCCTCGAGGAGCATCCAGCCGAGCCCGCGGCACGAGGGCGCGTGGCCCGCCTCGCACGACCGGGTGAACAGCTCGCGCGCGCGCGTCGGGTGCGTCGGCACGTTGGCGCCGTCGGCGAGGAACCAGGCGAGCGCCCAGCACGCGTCGCGGTCGCCGCGCTTGCAAGCCGCCTGCAGGACCTCGGTCAGGGCGAGCGCGCGATCGGGATCGTGGAGGTGGCGGTCAACGAGCGCCTGGCAGGACAGGCGCTGGCCGGCGCATGTGGTGCTCGCGCCCGCTCCAGCGCCGGTGCGCACACGCGCCTGGCCTCCGGCACAGCCGCCGAGCGCACCGACGAGCCCACCGACGAGCGCGAGCGCGAGAAGAACGACGAGCACGACGAACGCAGGAGTCCAGCGCATGGTGGGCTGCCACGCAGCAACATCCATGCCCTGGGCGCAACGCGCACAGGTAGCTGGAACTGCGGGCGAACTCGCGGATCGCGGCAGCCCCCGGAGCGTCCACCGGTGTCGCCCGCCGTGCCCGACCGTCATCGTGTGTCGCGATCCGTCACCCGAAGTACCCGCAAACCGGCAGGCGCACCGCGCGCGGCGCACCTCCCGACGGCGCCGGCTCCGCGCGCGGCCCGCTTCGCGATTCCATCGCTCCTTCCAGCGCTACGCCACCCGATTTCGCGGCTCGCATTTCGCGTCCTTTTTCCGTCCTTGCTGACGATTCCAGTGACCCGATTCTGGGGCGAGCGAATCGCGCCAGATCAGACCCCGAAAACGATCACGATCCGAGCCGATTCTCCGACGGAGAGACCCTCCGATTCTGCGGGGGTCGACCCGCACCCCTGGAGCCCGCTGGACACGGTCGGGGAGCGTGGTCCCCAGGCGTGTCCTCCCGAAGTGCCGCATTCACGGCCGAATCGCCGCAATTCGCCCTGGCCCGCCGGCTGCAATAGCAAGCAACGGAGGTTCGCTACATGACTCGAGGGTTCTCACGGCGTGACATGCTGAAGTGGCTCGGCGCAGGAGCGCTGGC
>JBKJOI010000321.1:0-11692 GCA_046595695.1 Haliangiales bacterium
AGCGGCCCACGTAGCGCGAGATCGTGTCGTACTGGTACTGGTTGGCGACCACGTCGTCACCCGACCAGCCCATCGCGGTCTCGCCGAGCAGGAAGACGCGCGTGCCCGCCTGCTCGAGGCGCTCGTGCACGGCGGCCTTGAGGTTCGAGACCGCGAGATCCTCGACGTGCTTGACCGCGTCGACGCGCAGGCCGTCCAGGTCGAAGCGCTCGAGCCAGTAGAGCGCGTCAGCGATCATGGCCTCCGAGGCCTCGGCGTCCTGCCAGTTCACGTCGGGCATGTAGTCGTGGAACAGGCAGTCGAGGCGGTGCTCGGTCCAGTCGCAGCCCGCGGTGCCGCACTCGCAGCCGGTGCGGAACCAGGTCGGGTGCGCGGCGAAGTAGTCGTGCTCGTCGTGGACGTGGTTGATGACGAAGTCCATGAGCACGCGCAGGCCGTGGTCGTGCGCCGCCTTCACCAGCGCCTCCAGGTCGGCCTCGGTGCCGAAGCGTGGGTCGATCTCGCGGCCGCGCGTCGGCCAGTAGCCGTGGTAGCCGGTGACGCCGCGGCCGGCGTCGGGCTGCACGCCGGCGGGGTTCTTCACCCAGGGCGAGATCCACAGCGCGCCCACGCCCAGCTCGTCGAAGGTGCCGTCGTTGATCGCGGCGGTGATGCCGGCGAGGTCACCGCCCGCGAAGTCGGCGGTCGCCTCGGCGCCGGCGGCGGGAGCCGGATCGTTCGTCGGATCGCCGTTCCTGAAGCGGTCGAGCATGATCATGTAGATCGTGCCGCGGTCGTCGTAGGCGTCGGCCTCGACCCAGAAGGGCAGGCGCAGCGGGCGCGCGCTCTTGCCGGCGCCGTCTTGGGCGGCGAGCGTGAGCGTGTGCTTGCCGGCGGGCAGCCCGGTCAGCTGGATCGTGAGCAAGTTCCCGGCGAGCGAGGTGGTGGTGGCGGGCGTGTCGGCGAATTCGTGGCGCACGCTGGCGACGATGTCGGTCGCGACCAGCGCCGGGCCGCCGTGACCGCGCACCAGCCGGACCGTCGCGGTCACGCCTTCGGCGGTGCGCTGGAACGAGCCCGGCACGAACAGCGGGGTGGTGCAGTCCTCGACGTGGACGCCCGAGTTCTCGGTGCCGCCGTCGTACTTGCGCCACACCTGCACGGGATCGAGGATCCAGTTGCCGTCGACGATCAGCTTGTAGGCGTGGAAGCCGGTCGCGAGCTCGAGGTCCGCGCTGTAGACGCCGTCGCCGTCGGGATCGGCGAGCGGCGTGCGCGCCTCCCAGTTCCACTGCCCCGCGACCTCCACGGTGGCGACCGTGCCGGTCGCGGCGTAGCGGAAGGTCGTCGTACACGAGCGCTCCTCGGGCACGCCGGCGTCAGGCGCGGGGCCGCCATCGGGGCGGGGGCCGCCGTCCGGATCATCGGGACCACCGTCGGCCGGTCCTCCCGGCGCGCTGGGCCCACAGGCCGTGGCCGCGAGCGCGAGCGCGCCTGCGAACACGAAGCAGCACGAGGACGAGAGCACCATCCGCACGAACGCCGGCCGCAGGAGGAGCATCGGTGTCACACGGAGCAATCCCGAGGCCACATTGTTTCCGACGAGTTTCGCCAGCTTCGGTGACGTTTGGTGCGTCGCGTTTGTCGTCGGGGTTGCCTTTGGCAACGGGCAGCGGCGCGGGAGCAGACAAGCGCCGCGGCGCGGACCGCGTTCTCTGTGCCTGGCCTCGGCTCGCCGCGGCGAGTAATGTGGCGCGCGCATGACGCCGGCACACGTGCTCGCCAGGCTACAGCCGGTCCCGCCGTGGCCGGTCTTCGCGGTCGGGGTGAAGGAGAACGGCGTGACGCTCGCGTCGCAGCAGCGGCGCGCCATCCACCTGATCGATGCCCTGGTCGGGACCGGGACGCTGGCGGCGGGGTCGCCCTTGGCGATCGTGGGCGCCGGCGCCGCCGGGCTCACCGCGGCGGTGCGCGCGGCCGCGGCGGGCTGCGACGTGGTGATCCTCGAGAAGGACGCCGAGGTGCTGGCCACGTTCCGGGGCAGCCGCAGCCGCTTGCTGCACCCGAACCTCTACGCGTGGCCGCTGCCGCACTGGCACCGGGCCCGCGCCGACGTGCCGATCCTGGGCTGGAGCGCCGACACCGCCGGCGCGGTGGCGAGCGTGATCGAGGCGCAGTTCCGCAGCGAGGCGCGCCGGACCGGGCTCATCGATCTGCAGAACGGCGTCGAGGTCCACTGGCAGTGGCCGCCCGCGAAGCGGGGCGAGCTCCTCGAGCTGACCTGGACGCAGGGCGGGGTGACCAGGACGCGCGCGTTCGCCGCGATCGTGCTCGCCGTGGGCTTCGGCAAGGAGCGGCGCACGGGTGGCGCCTTCCCGGGCTACTGGGAGAACGACCGCACCGAGCAGGCGGCGGGTGCACGCCGGCTCGCCTACCTGGTGCAGGGCGCGGGCGACGGCGGTCTCACCGACCTGCTGCGCATCCGGCTCGAGCGCTTCGATCAGGCCGATCTCGTGCAGATGCTCATGCGCGATGGTGGCAGCGCGCGCGCCGACGCGCTGGCGCAGGCCGTCGATCACATCGAGCGCGCCGGGCTCGAAGACGCGGAGATGGATCGCGCGTACCGCGAGCTGCAGGTCGCCTGGCTCGAGACCGCGCTCGAGCGCTCGGGCTTCCGGCCGCACACCGTGGTGCTGAACGACCGCTACCCGGCGCTCGGCCACCGGCGCTTTCCGCTCAACAAGCTGCTCGCGTCGCGCTTCCTGCGCCGCGGCGAGGCCTGGGGCGTGCGCTGGGTGCAGGGCGATCTGATCGTGAACGACCCCGGTCCCGATGGCCGGATCGAGGTCGATCTCGGCGCCGAGGCGGGCGGCCGGCAGGCCTTCGATCGCGTGCTCATCCGGCGCGGCGCCGAGGCCGCGATCGACGCCTTTGGCGCCGAGGTCGCGGCGGGTTGCGCGACCATCGCGTCGGGCAAGGACGTCCTCAGCCACGCGGCGTGCCCGCTCACGCCGCCCGCCGCCACCGACGCCGCGAGCCTGGCCGCGCTGGCGGTCGCCCTGGGCCCGCACGAGCGCGTGATCGACGTGGTGCGCAACCTGCTGGTGTTCCTGCGCCAGGGCGTGCGCGCGGCCGACGACGTCGTCGAGGACGCCGACTTCGTGCACCTGCGCGACGAGGCGCTGGCGCTCCTGGAGCGCGCCGTGGGCCGGCACGCGCTGCTGGTCGGTGCGCCCACGGTCGCCGCGACCGCCGCGCGCTTCGTGGCCGGCCGGATCGATCGGCGCGCCGACGTCGTCGCGCGCGCGCTCGTCGAGGCGATCGATCACCTGTGGGGCCGGCGGCTGCACGCCAGCTTGCGCGGCGCTGCAGGCGCCGCGGTCACGCGCCGCTTCCTGCCCAACCAGCTCTACCCGCGCCACGCCAGCGTCGACGATCGACCCGGTCGCCGCGACGGCGGCCTCGAGCAGCTCGCGCTGGCGCCGATCGGCCAGGTGCACCTGCTCGTGGAGTGGACGCTCACCGCCTGGCGCACACCGCTGCGGGTCGCGCCGCTGGCCGTGTTCCGGTCGCTTGACGAGCTGCGCTTCGCCGAGCTCCCGGCGGGGGGCTTCTTCGGCGCGGTCGCGGCCGATCCGGTGGCGCACGCCGCGGCGCTCGAGCGGGCGCTCGCGGCGCTGCCGCCGGGCCGCGTGGACTTCGTGGTCCTGCCCGAGTTCGCGCTGCACGCCGACCGTGCCTGGGCCGAGCGGGCGCGCGCGCGCGCCGGCTGCCTGGTGTTCGCCGGCGTGGGCCACGCGCTCGACGGTGTGCGCAGCGTCCACCACCGGTTGATCGCGCTCGATCGCGCGGCGCCGGTGCTGGCCGAGAAGGCCGCGGCGAGCACCTACGTGCAGCGCGGCGCCGCGTGGCTCGAGGACATCCATGTCGCCGAGCACCCCGAGGTCCGCGTCGTCGCCTCGGCGGACGGCCGCGCCGTGGCGGTGCTCGCCGGCGAGGACTGCGGCACGGACGAGTACCTCGCGCTGGTCACCGGTGTGCGGCCCACGGTGGTGCTGGGCGTGGCCGGGCCGATCGGCGCGGAGCTCGAGGCGCTGGTGACGCGGCTCGGCTCAGACGGCATCGCGTGCCTGATCGTGGGCCTCGAGGGCATCCGCAGCCTGCCCGGCGGAGGGGTCGAGATCACGAGTATTGTCGAATAGTTGAGCCTCTTCATCGAGGCTGCTCGTCAAATGCCTGGCCAATACCTGGCACATGGTTAACATTTGGCTGTCAGTTGGTGGAGGCGACGCCATGCGGTTTGTCGAGCAGGTACAAGCGGGTTGGCAACGGATCAGCGGTGACGACGAGCTCCTCGCCAGCTTTGCCCGGGACCTGGGCTTCGCGCTGCGCGACCTGGACGACGACGCACTCCTCGAGCTGCGCAACCTCCTGGCGCTCTCGCCGCCGGACGTAGCCAGCCGGAGGGGGCTCATGCAGGGGCTGATCGAGATGATCGACGGCTGTCGCGATGCGCTGGCAGCGCAGGCCGCCACGGGGCGCGCGGAGACCGCGGTCAGGGAAGCCGTGGCGCACCAGATCATCATGCTGCTCGCGCCCGCCGAGCGAACGACCACCGAGCTCGCCAGGCTCTTGCGCAAGGAAGACGAGGAGATCTCGCGCGCGCTCGGCAAGCTCCGCGAGGTCGCGCTGATCGAATCGGCGCGCGACCTCACCGACGGGCGCCGCCGGTGGCACCGGCTCAGCCTGCGCGGCAAGGCCCTGCACGAGCAGTGGCTGAGCGCGGCCCGGCAGCGCGCGACGCCGCCCGCGACTTCGGCCGCGGCCGCGCGCATCGCGGCGGTGCCGCCGCAGCCCATGGCCGCTTTCAGGCGTACCGCGGCGCCCGCGCCGAGCGCGGCGCCGGTCGCGAGCCGCCGCGACGACGAGCAGGTCGCCGCGCCCGAGCCCGTGGACGCCGCGGGTCGTCGCCGTCGCGTCACCCCGGGCGAGCGCTGAACGGACCGGCGCGGCGGCGACCGGAAGCGCGCCAGGGCGGTCCTTGCCGTGGCGCACCTCGTTCAGGGCTTTCTCGTCGAACGAGGTTTCGTCGTTACGTTGGTGGCTCGCCGACGACTTGGCGAGGGTTGCGTGTTGCGGTTGGACGGCGCACCCGGCGCGGACCTTTTCTTCGCGCGGTCGGGCGAGCCGCGTCCCAAGAGCCCCGCCTCTCGCAGCAGCTCGATGTCGAGGAGATCCTTGGGGCGCCCACACGCCAACTTCGTCTTTACGTATTCGGCCAGGCCCAAGAACCCGACAGCGACTCCTGCCACGCGGAGCGTGGTGCGACCGTTCCAGGCTTCGGAAAAAGTCAGGCCCTTGGTGCTCGTCAGGATGTCTATGGCGACGGGCGGCCTTCCGAGCGTGGCCATGCGCTCTTCCTGAGCGAAATGCCGTGGAGCTCGCTCCGCGAGCTCGGTGTAGCCGAATTCTCGAAACGCCGCGGCCAAGCGCCCTGCGTTGCTCCCAGTGGGCTCGACGAGGACATCCAGGTCGTCGGTGTATCGTGGCCTACCCAGGGTCGCGAGCACGTGGGCGCCGATGACGACGAAGCGGACGCGATGTCGTGTCAGACAGACTAAAAACCCGCTCAAGTCGGGGTGGAGCTTCGGGGTCGTCATAGTTCATCCGGCGCAGCTCCTCGAGAATGGTGAGGCCCTCTTCCGGACTGAGCGCGGTCGCACGTTCCCGCATGAAGCGCTCTTGGTCGGAGGTCGATCCGAGCCGCCATGTCCGAAGCTTGCGCAAGCGCCTAGTCTACTACCACCGCGGTGAGACCCAACGGATCGCACATCGTGTCGACGGTGAAGTCCTTCGACACCGGGCCGAGCCGCACGGCGCCAAGGAGGTCCATGGCACAACGGCGTCGCCGAGCGCTGGATCGGCAGCGGTCGTCGCCATCGCCGAGAAGTGGCAGCTGCCCGAGGCCGTGCATCAGGCTATCGCCGCGTCGAACGAATACGACTCGAGCAACCGGCAGGCACCCGTCAACGCGGTCTGCTTCGCCAATGCCCTGGCGAAGTCGCAGGGCTTTTACCCCGGCCCTTGCGACGTCGAGGACGCCAACGCCCTGGTGATGATCGGACGCTCGCTGCTCAGCATCGAGGACGAGCCGGTCAAGCGGCTGCTCGGCACGCTGCGTGAGCGCATCAAGAGCGAGGCCATGTGACCCGCTTGTGTCAACGTGCGTGAGACATCGAGCCTGGTTCGACGAGACCTCAATTCAGTGAAAGTTCCGCGGTGCGACCGTCGGCAGCATCGGGCCGTGCGCCACGTCCTCGACGCGTGCCATGTCCTCGACGCGCAGGTTGACGACCTGACCCTGCCGCTCGACCTTGCCGCGCGCGACCACGAGCGGCTCGTCGCGCGCGCGCCCGCGTAGCCGCTCGAAGACGTCGGGCGTGAGCACGAGGTTCGCCAGCCCGGTCTCGTCCTCGAGCGTCATGAACACCATGCCCTTGGCGGTCGCGGGCCGCTGCCGGCAGATCACCATGCCGGCCACGGCGGCGCGCTCGCCGTGGCGCGTGCGCGCCACGAAGTCGGCGGCGCGCAGGATGCCGGCGCGGTCGAGGCCGCCGCGCACCATCGCCACCGGGTTGCGCTCGATCGACAGGCCCAGGCCGATGAAGTCGGCGGCCAGCTCCTCGCGCGGGGTCATCGCCGGCAACGTGATCGGATCCGACCCCGAGCCCGCCGCGCTGACCTCGGCGTCGGCGCACAGCGGCGCGCCCTCGAGGTCGGGCGGCAGCGCCGCCACCTGCCACAGCGCCTCGCGCCGGCCGAGCCCGAAGCCGGCGAAGCCGTCGGCGCCGGCGAGCCGCTCGAGCGCCGCGCGCAAAAGCCCGCTGCGCCGCGCGAAGTCGCCGATGGAGCGGAAGGGCGCGTGCTGGCGCGCCGCCTCGAAGTCCTTCTGCGTCGACTCGCCGGTGCCGCGCACCGACGCGATGCCCAGGCGCACCGCGGGCTTCTCGTCGGGCCCGGGCTCGAGCGTGGCCCACCAGGTGCTGCGGCGCGCGCACGCCGGCCGCACCGTCACGCCGTGGCGGCGCGCGTCGGAGATCAGGGTGTGCGGCGCGTAGAAGCCCATCGGCTGCGCGTTCAGCAGCGCGGCGCAGAACGCCGCCGGGTGGTGGCACTTGATCCACGCCGACGCGTAGACGAGCAGCGCGAAGCTGGCCGCGTGCGACTCGGGGAATCCGTAGTCGGCGAAGCCGGAGAGCTCGCGGAAGATCCGCTCGGCGATCTCGCCCGAGATGCCGTTCTTCGCCATGCCGGTGACCAGGCGCTCGTGGATGGCGGCCATGCGCTCGTGCGAGCGCTTGTGGCCCATGGCGCGGCGCAGCTCGTCGGCCTCGCCGGCGGTGAAGCCGGCCGCGACCACCGCGAGCTTCATGCCCTGCTCCTGGAAGAGCGGCACGCCCAGCGTGCGCGCGAGCACCGGCTCGAGCGACGGGTGCGCGTACTCGACGTCTTCCTCGCCGTTTCGGCGCCGCAGGTACGGGTGCACCATGTCGCCCTGGATGGGCCCGGGCCGGATGATCGCGACCTCGATCACCAGGTCGTAGAAGGTGCGCGGGCGCAGCCGCGGCAGCATGCTCATCTGCGCGCGCGACTCGATCTGGAAGACACCGACGGTGTCGGCGTCGCTGATCATGGCGTAGACCGCGGGATCCTCGGCCGGGATGGTCGCCAGCTCGATCGGCGCGCCGGTCTGCGCGGCGACCAGGTGCATCGCGTCGTCGAGCGCGGTCAGCATGCCGAGGCCGAGCAGGTCGATCTTGATGATGCCCAGGCCGTTGAGGTCGTCCTTGTCCCACTGCACGACCGTGCGCTTCTCCATGGTCGCGTTCTCGATGGGCACGACCTCGGCGAGCGCGCCCTCGGCCAGCACCATGCCGCCCGAGTGGATGCCCAGGTGACGCGGGAAGCCGTCGAACTCGCGCGCGATCTGCAGCACCCGGATCACCGTGGGATCGGCGACGTCGAGCTCGCCGATCTTGCCGGCGCGCCCGCCCAGGCTCTGCGCGCGCGCCTCGGCGCTCCACCCGGGCTCGGGGGTCTGGCCGTCGGGCTCGAAGCGGTCGCACGCCTTGGCCGCGGCGTCGATCTGCGCGAGCGACAGGCCGAAGGCCTTGCCGACGTCGCGGATGGCCGAGCGGGTGCGGTAGGAGATGACCTCGTTGGCCATGGCGGCGCGCTCGCGGCCGTACTTGGCGTAGACGTACTGGATGACCTCTTCGCGGCGCTGGTGCGCGATGTCCAGATCGATGTCGGGCATCTCGGTGCGGGTGCCGCCGTTGCGCTCCTCGGAGAGGAAGCGCTCGAACAGCAGATCCATGCCGATGGGATCGACGGCGGTGATGTCGATCGAGTAGCAGACGGCCGAGTTGGCCGCCGAGCCGCGCCCCTGGCAGAGGATCTTCTCCTGCCGGCAGAAGCGCACGATGTCCCAGACGATCAGGAAGTAGCCGGCCAGCTGCAGCTTCTCGATGAGGCCGAGCTCGTGGGTGAGCTGCTTCATGACCCGGGTGGTGATGGGCCTGTAGCGCCTGCGCGCGCCCTGCATGGTGAGCTCGTGCAGGTAGGAGAACGCGGTCTCGCCCGCGGGCACCTCGAAGGCGGGGAAGCGGTAGCGCAGCTCGTCGAGGGAGAAGCGCATGCTCTCGGCGATCGCGACGGTGCGCTCGAGCGCGTCGGGGTAGCCGGCGAAGCGCCGCCACAGCGACGACGGCTCGGCCAGGTGCGCCTCGCCGTTGGCGGCCAGCTTCTGGCCGGCGGTGGCCAGGGTGAGGCCGTGGCGCACGCAGGTCTGCACGTCGTGGATCACGCGGCGATCCGGCGTGGTGTAGCGCGCGTTCTGCGCGACCACGCGGGGCAGGCGCAGCTCGCGCGCCAGCCGCGCCAGCGATTCCACGCGCTCGTCGTCGCCGGGGCGCAGGTGGTGGGTGAGCTCGATGTGGCCGCGCTCGCCGAACGCGTCGCGCAGGCGTGCGGTCCACCGACGCGCCCGCGGCAGGTCGCGCGCGGCGAGCGCGCGATCGATGGGGCCGCTCGATCCGCCCGAGAGCGCGACCAGGCCGCGGGTGTCGTGCGCGAGCTCGTCCCAGGGCACGCACGCCGAGCCCTTGGGGTGGCGCTGGCGGCCCGCCGAGACCACCTTGCACAGGCGTGCCCAGCCGTGGCCGTCCTGCGCGAGCAGCACGACCCGCCCGGCGGGGCGGAAGCCGGGCCCGGGGCTGGCCTCGCTCTCGAGATCGGCGATCGTCAGCTCGGCGCCGACGACGAGCGGCAGGCCGAACGCGCGTGCCGCCAGATGCGCCCGCGGCGCGCCGTAGACGCCGTCGACGTCGGTGAGCGCGAGCCCGCGGTAGCCGAGCGTGTGCGCGCGCTCGACCAGATCCTCGGGCGCGGACGAGCCGTCGAGGAAGGAGAAGTAGGAACGACAGTGCAGCTCAGCGTAATGCATGAACGGCTCGCGCGCGCTGCGCGTCAGTCGAAGACGCCGTGCAGGTAGAAGCCGCCGCGGCGGCGGTCCCGGTACAGCCAGTACCGGCCGCCCTCCTCGGTGACGACCTCGTAGTAGTCGCGCGCGAGCGGCTCGTCGGTCCACCACTCGGCTTCCAGGCGAGTGGGCCCGGTGGCCGTGGCGACGTGGTGGCGCGCACCGTCCAGGTGGAACGCGCGCGGCGGCCGGTCGAGCTCCGCCGCGTCGGGCGCGGCCTGCTCGCCATCGACGCGCAGCGGCGCGGGCGGCTCGATGAGGCGCAGCGCGCCGGGCGTGCGCACGAGCATGGGTAGCACCGTGGGGCCCGTGGGCGGCAGATCGGCGGCATTCTTGGTCTTGGTCCGGGGCGTGGCCTTCGGCGCGTTCGGCGGCGCCTGCGTGCGGGCGCCGGGTCGACCCGCGCCGCGCCGCAGCCCGCCCCGCTTGCGCTCGGGCGGCGCGAAGCTCACCGGCTGCCACGCCGCCTCGGGGCGGTGCCGGTCGACCATCGCCGCGCCGCTCACCGCGCCGGCGCCGAACGCCGCGCGCAGCCGCGCCACCACCACGTCGACCGCGCCGGGCACGGCGGCGGTGCGCTCGAACAGATCCAGCTCCTCGGCGAGCGACTCGCCCTCCTCGACGACCTCGACCGCGAGCCGGTCGACGCCGTGCTCGAGCTGCCGCTCCGACAGGTGCGCGCGCGCCAGGTCGACGAGCGTGCGCGCCGACGGCGTGGGGCGCGCCGGCGCGATGGTGATCGTGGTCTGCTTGCGCTCCAGCAGCTCGCCGCCGTGCCCCGACAAGGTCACCGTCACGCGCGCGGCGGCGCGGCCGCGCCCGCCCAGCCGGGCGGCGACCCGCTCGCACAGCGGCCGCAGCACGAACGCGAGCGGCTCGAGCTCGCCGACCTCGTGCTCGAGCTCGATGGCCTCGCGGATGACCTCGATGGGTACGAAGGCGTGGAGCGGCCGGCGATCCTCGCCACGCGCGAGCATCGAGACGTCGATGCCGTGCTGCGCCCAGCGCCGGCCCACCGACGGCGGCGGCAGCGCCGCGAAGTCGCCCATGGTGCGCACGCCCAGCATGCGCAGGGTCCGTCGCACGTCGGGATCGAGCGGCAGGAGCTCGAGCGCGAGCGGCGCCAGGAACGCCGCCGAGCCGCCCGCGGGCACCGCGCGCACCGGCACGCGCGGCTCGGCCTGGGTGGCCGCCCAGGCGCTGAAGCGATCGTCGGCGATGCCGACGCGCCCGGTGAGCCCGAGGCGCGTGGCGGTCTCGAGCAGGCGTTCGCCGAAGCTGGCGCCGCGCGCGCCCGGCGGCACCAGCGCGAGCACATGGCCGGCCGCCGCCGGCACCTCGACGGTGACCGAGAGCGCGAGCACGGCCTCGCCGAGCGCGCGCAGCGCCTGGCCATAAGCCTCGGGCAGGCCGTCGACCAGGCGCACCGCCGGCGCGATCGCGCGCGCCTGCGTGGCGGTCAGGCCCGGCTGCACGCCCGCGGCGAGCGCGCCGCGCGACGCCGCGGTGATGCGTGCGACCTTGCCCTCGGTCTCCTGCAGCACCGCGAACGGCGAGCCCTGCAGGTGTGGGGTGGCGCGCACGTGCACCTGGACGATGAAGCCGGGGAGATGCAGACAGGCGAACCTCATCGCGACGCCTTCCTTTCAGCTTCGTCGTTGCCGCTCCAGCGGAAGGGCTGCGGGCGGATCGCCTCGGCCGCGGCGCGCAGCTCGGCCGCCACCCGGGGATCGTGGAACTCGGCGAACGCGGGCGAACCGTGCGCGACCAGGACGCGCGCGCCGGGCGAGACGCCGCCGCGCGTGAGCGTGATCGCGAAGCGGCGCAGCGCCGCACCGTCGCCGGGCTGGCCGGGCGCGGCGGCCGCCTCGAGCTGGCAGTGCGCGTGGGGCAGGGCGCCGCGCCGCGGGCACAGCGCCAGCACCGCCACCCCCGATTCGTGCGCGGCCGCGCGCAGCCGCGCCGCGGCGCGCTCGGGGAACACGCCCTGGGGCAGGTCGAGCACCACCAGCCCGAAGGCGCGGCTGCGCGCGACGATCTCGCCGGCGCGCGCCAGCGCCAGCCCGTCGCCCTGTGGGCGCACCAGCAGCAGCCGCTCGAGATCCACGCCGCTCGCCGCCGCCGCCGGCGGGTAGAGCTCGCCGGCCCCGTCCACCCAGGCGACCAGTTGTC
>JBKJOI010000557.1:0-10004 GCA_046595695.1 Haliangiales bacterium
CCTGTAGGCGCAAAGAGGGCGCCGCCGCGACGATCGCCGCGTTACAGCGAGATCTCGCACTTCTGGATGGCCTGCTGCAGCTCGGGCGTGAGCGGCACGTAGGCGTTCTGCTTGGGCGGCATCACGAACACCGGCTCCTTGACCAGACCGGCGTCGAAGCCCTGCTTGCGCAGCTCGGTCTTGATCTGCTTGAAGCTTGCGGTGGTCTCGAGCTCCTGCGAGATACGCAGGAACAGCGGCCACGCGTAGGGCGGCAGCTGGCTGCGTACGTGCAGCGCGAAGCCCACCATGTCGAAGGTTTCGACCGGGCCTCGCACGACCAGTGCCGCCATGCCGCCGCGGCCGTCGGCGCCCGGCACGGTGACGCCGTAGACGGTCGACTCGGCGACCTGGGCGAAGCCGTTCAGCACCTCGGCGACCTCGTTGGTCGAGACGTTCTCGCCCTTCCAGCGGAACGTGTCACCGACGCGATCGATGAACTGCGCGTGGCGGAAACCCTGATCGCGGAGCAGGTCGCCCGAGTTGAACCAGGTGTCGCCGGGCGCGAAGGCGTGGCGGACCAGCTTCTTCTCGCTGGCCGCCTTGTCGGTGTAGCCGTCGAACGCGTACTTCTCCGAGACCTCGGCGATGAGCAGGCCGACCTCGCCGCGCGCGACCTGGATCACGTGTCCCGAGGGATCACGGACGATCTCGTCGCGGTCGATGTCGTACTTCACGAGCGCGTACTTGGCCGGGCAGAAGCCGACGGTGGCGTCGAGGTTGAGCAGGTTCACGAAGGCGACGTTGCCCTCCGAGGCGGCGTAGAACTCGTAGACCTCGTTGATACCGAAGCGTTCCTTGAACTGCTTCCAGATGTCGGGGCGCAGGCCGTTGCCGGTGATGCGCGTGACCGCGTGCTCGCGATCGCTCGGCTTCTGCGGCTGGTTCAAGAGATACCGGCACAGCTCGCCGATGTAGACGAACGCGGTGCAGCGGAACTCGCGGATGTCATCCCAGAACTGGCTGACGCTGAACTTGCGCCGCATCGCCAGTGCCGCGCCCGTCGAGGCCGCCGAGCCCCAGGCCACCGTGAGCGCGTTGTTGTGATAGAAGGGCAGCGGCACGTAGAGCGTGTCGCTCGGCTTGAGCGCGAGCGCGGCGTTGCCGAAAACGCCCGCGGCCTTGACCCAGCGGAAGTGACTCATGATCGAGGCCTTGGGCAGGCCGGTCGTGCCCGAGGTGTACACGTAGAAGCACGGGTCGCCCATCTTGACCATGGTGAGCTGGGGCGGCGTGGTCGACGCGGCCGCGCTGATCACCTTGTCGGCGTCGGTGGCGATGAGCGGCGCCGCGGCGGTGCCCAGGTCGCGCACCCACAGCACCTGCTCGGGCTTGGGGTCGCCCAGGTTGGAACGCACCTCGAGGAAGGGCTCCCAGAGCTCGGCGCCGATCACGTAGGTCTTGGCGTTCGAGACCTTGAAGCTGTGCTCGAGGATGCGGCCGCGCTGGCGGGTGTTGATGACGGCGGCGATCGCGCCCAGCTTCACGATGCCGCCCACGGCGAACAGGATCTCGGGGCGGTTCTCGAGCAGCACGGCGACGACGTCGCCCTTCTTCACGCCGCGCGCGGCGAGCGCGTTGGCCCAGCGGTTGGACGCCTGGTGCAGCTCGAGGTGCGTGTAGCGGCGGTCCTCGTAGAGCAGCGCGGTCGCGTGCGGACGCTCGGTCGCGTTCAGCTCGAGGAACGAGCCGATCGAGAGGATCTCGTTCTTGTCCTTCTTGCCGAGGAAGCGCAGTCCCTTCGCGATCGACTTGGCTTTCCGGCCGAGCAGCCGGGCGCTGGCGTTGACCTCGTCACGCTGCATGGCGACGCGGGCCAGCTCGGTGGCGAGCTGCTTCACTTCCTTGATGGTCGGCAGGGCAATGGACATGGGGCCACGATTTTAGATCGATTCCACAGGAATGGGATCGATTCAAATTCGACTATGCTGCGCGGCCGTGAGCACCGTGGAGGCGAACTCGAGTTCCGGCCACCCCCGACACTGCCTGCGCTGCGGCTCGCCGCTCGCCGCCTTCCACGACGGCGAGCGCGATCGTCTGCGCTGCAGCGCCGCGGGCTGCGGCTGGATCTACTACGGCAACCCGACGCCGGTGGTCGCGGCGCTGGTCGAGCACGAGGGCGCGATCGTTCTCGCGCGCCAGCCCGGCTGGCCGGAGAAGTTCTTCGGCCTGATCGCCGGCTTCCTCGAGGCCGGCGAGACGCCCGAGCAGGGCGTCCTGCGCGAGGTCCACGAGGAGCTCGGCCTGTCCGCCGCCGAGGTGGTCGGGCTCATCGGCGTCTACGCGTTCGAGCTGCGCAACGAGGTCATCGCCGCGTACCACGTGCGCGCGCGCGGCGAGATCCGCGTCGGCGCCGAGCTCGAGGCCATCAAGAAGGTCGACCCCGCAAAGCTGAGACCGTGGCCGATGGGCACCGGGCTCGCGGTGCGCGACTGGCTGGCGCGTCGCGCCGGCGAAGGAGCTGCAGAATGAGCGTAGGGAAGGTCTCACTCGAGCGTCGCGGGCACGTCCTGCTCATCGGCCTCGATCGTGTCGACAAGCGCAACGCCTTCGACCTGCCGCTGTGGAACGAGCTGTGCGGCGCCTACGGCCAGCTCGATCGCGACGACGAGCTGCGCGTGGGCGTGCTGCACGCACACGGCGATCACTTCACCGGCGGCCTCGACCTGCCACAATGGGCGCCGGTCTTCCAGGGTGGCAGCTTCGGCATCCCCCAGGGCGGGCTCGATCCGCTCGGCCTGGTCGGGCCGCGGCTCAGGAAGCCGATCGTCGCCGCGGTGCAGGGGCTGTGCTTCACCATCGGCATCGAGCTCCTGCTCGCGACCGACGTGCGCGTGGCCGCCGACTCGGTGCGCTTCGCGCAGATCGAGATCAAGCGCGGCATCTACCCGGTGGGCGGCGCCACGCTGCGCTTCCCGCGCGAGGTCGGCTGGGCCAACGCCATGCGCTGGTTGCTGACCGGCGACGAGTTCAACGCCGCCGAGGCGCTGCGCATCGGCCTGGTGCAAGAGGTCGCGCCCGCCGGCGACCAGCTCGCGCGCGCGCTGGCGCTCGCCGAGGTGATCGCGGCGCAGGCGCCGCTCGGCGTCTACGCGACGCTCGCGTCGTCACGCGCCGCGCTGCCCGCCGACGAGGCCGCGGCAGCGAAGCGCCTCCTGCCCGATCTGCAGCCGCTCCTGCGCAGCGAGGACATGCAGGAAGGGCTGCGCTCGTTCGTCGAGCGCCGTCCCGGCACGTTCAGCGGGAAGTGAGCGGTCGTCTCGGGTCCTCGCGACCCATCTTGTGATCCCGATCATGGACCGGCGCATGCGATCTTGACCGCCGGTGCGCGTGAGCTTTAGCGCCGCCTTCGCGGCGCGCTCAGCGCCTGGCTCAGCGCGCGGCGGCGGGAACGAGCGCTGGCTCGGCGAGCAGGCGCTTCACGTCCTGCTCGATCGAGCGGAACTCGTCGCTCTCGGCGTCGATCGTGCCGCCCAGGTGCACGCGCTGCACGACGCCGCTCCGGTCGAGGAGGAAGCTCACGCTGGTGTAGCCGCGCCGTGGGTGGCCATCGAGCCACCAGCGCTCGAGCGTGCGCCACTCGGCGTCGATCGCGACCGGGAAGGTGTACCCGTAGTGCGCCGCCCAGCCGCGCACGTCCTCGGGATCGAGCGGCGTGTCGCTCTTGTGGTGGTACATGCCGACGACGACGAGCCCGGCGGCCGCGTGGCGCTCGTGCAGCTCGCGCAGCGCCGGCGCGCTGCCGCTGCAGAACGGGCAGTCGGGCGAGGTGAACCAGCGCACGAACACGACCTTGCCGCGCAGCCCGGCGAGCGTGAGCGGCGGCGAGTTGAACCACTGCGCGGTCTCCCACGCCGGCGGCTCGCGGTGCAGGATGCCGCTGGTGTCTTCGTCGGGCGCGCCGGCCGCGGGCGCGGCGGCGACGGCGTTCGCAGGCGGCGCTCCCGACGTTGCGGCGCTCGACGGTGCGGCAGGCGCCCCGCCGCAAGCCGCGAGCGGCGCGAGCGAGACGAGCAGCGAGGCGAGCAGGAGCGGGCGACGCATGCTCAAGGACTACTCGATACGCCTCCGGTCAGCAACGACCCTGCCGGAGAGCCAGCCCCCGAAGTCAGGGCGCGTCTTCCGGAGGCTACCCACCGCAATGCGGTGACCTTGGCGCTCGTCTTGCACGCGACAGCAACGATGGAAGAGAAGACCACGGACGGCCCGGGGTGGGCGCACTGGGTCACGTACGGAGCGCTCACTGTGGCGTTCGTGGCGCTCACCTGGACCATCTACAGCGTGGGCCCGGCCGTGCTGCTGATGCGCCTCAAGATGCTCGGCCCCTGGCTGCTGCTCGTGGTGGCCATCGAGATCGCGGTCACCTCCTGCGACGCCGCGGCGATCCACGCGTTCCTACGGCCCGAGCACCGCAAGGTCGGCTACCTGCGCGTCGTCATGGCGCAGATCGCCGGTCGCGCCGTCAACGTGGTGACGCCCCTCGGCAGCCTGGGCGAGGTCGTCAAGATGACCATGCTGGTCGAGCGCGTGCCGCAGGCGCGCGCGGTCTCCGCGGTGCTGCTCTACAACCTGGTCGGCCTGGAGATGTCCTTCCTGCTCGTGGCCGTGGGTGCGCCGCTCACCGCCTTCCTGGTCGATCTGCCCGCCGCGATGCGCGTGGGCCTCGCCATCTTCGGCGCGCTCGCCGCCTCCGGCGCTGCGCTCCTGCCCATCGTGGTCATGCGCGGCATGCTGGTGAAGCTGGTCGACTTCGCGCGCAAGCTCCGCCTCCTGCGCCGCAGCCAGCACGCGCGCTGGAGTCGCAAGATGGCGGAGGTCGACGCGAAGCTGCGCGACGCCGGCGGCGCGCGCCACCGCGACCGCATGATCGGCTTCGCCTTCCTGCTGGGCTCGCGGAGCCTCAACTGGTGCGCCACGGGCGTGCTCATCCACGCCGCGGGCGGCCCGGTGTCGCTCGGCTTCCTGGCCGCGGTCATCACCGCCGGCCAGGTGATCACGTGGATCGCCGGCATCGTGCCGCTCGGGCTCGGGCTCTCGGAGGGCGGTAACTACGCGCTCTTCAGCGCCCTGGGCGTGAACCCCGCCATCGGCGTGACGATGGCGCTCGGTCGCCGCGTCACGCACATCATCTATGCAGCGATCGGGCTCGTGCTGGTGTCGGTGAACCAGACCGTGAAGGACATCCGAAGCGCCCACCGTGCCTCGGCGCGGCGGACCCTCCCGCCCACGGCGCCGCCCACGCCAGCCGCGGCCCCGGGCGCGCCATCGTCACCCTAGGATCGCGGGCGCCACGGCGGAAGCGTCACTGACAGCCGAAGGCGCGCGTGGCGTCGGTGCCGAGGATGGCGGGCGCGCCGTTCACGACGCCGACGAGTCGACCCGCGGCGTCGACCTCGCCGCTCGTGGTCGGCGGCTCGGTGCAGCCGGGCACGCTCGCCGGGAGGACGCTGCCGTCGATCGCCACGCGCACGGCCGCGCTGTCGTCGGTGACGACGAGCTGACCTGCGGGCGTCCAGGTGGCGAGGCCGAAGCCGGCGAGCGAGACGGTCGCGTGCCCGGGCAGCAGCGCGCCGGCGGCGTCGAAGAAGCTCACGTCCACCGACGACGCGGTCGCCCCGGCGGTGTCGCAGCCGGCCTGCGAGGTGCGCACGAACGCGATGACCGCGCCGTCGGGCGACGGGATCGCGCGCGCCCACTCGCAGCGGCCGCTCACGCTGCCGAGCACGCGCCGCGCGCCGGCGAGCGTCACGTGCACGAAGTCCCACGCGCCGTCGCGAAAGGTCTGCGCGGTGACGTAGCCGGCCTGCGGGAAGGCGAACGTCTCACCAGCCTGGTACGGCGCCACGCCGCCGAGGTTCACCCGGTTCGCGCCGTTCGCATCGACGAGGAAGAGCTGGTGACAGAGCTTGCGCTTCAACGTGGTGCCGCTCAGCGGGTCCCAGCTCTTCTTCTCCTCGAAGAGGAGCTCCACGCCGAGCAGGCGCGACGCGTCGGACGACCACACGAAGTGCTCGAGCTGACGCGTCGTCTTCCACCAGAACAGGCTGAGCGACCAGCTCTCCGAGGCGGTCGGACACGTGGGCGTCGCGGCAGCGGCATGCGCGGCGCCTGACCCGCCAGCCGCGACGTCCGCCGGCCCGTCCGCGACAACGTCCGCGACGTCCGCTGCCT
Organism: Haliangiales bacterium; assembly: GCA_046595695.1. Classification (GTDB taxonomy): domain Bacteria; phylum Myxococcota_A; class Polyangia; order Haliangiales; family SHYZ01; genus JBKJOI01. Next base: position 6,211 of record JBKJOI010000557.1, read on the forward strand.
CATCCGCCGCGGCGAAGTCGCCTTCGTCCTGGTCCGGAACGCAGCCCGCGACGAAGAAGAACGTGAAGAAGAAGGAGACCGTGAAGCTCTTGAGATTCGACATGACTCGTCGCGTCAAGTACTGCGAATGACGCGCCGAGTCAATGTTTGTGAGCTTGGTGTGCCTAGCCACCCGAGTTACGGGCAAGTAATTGTTTCTACGTGATTTTCAGCAGCTCTCGGTGCACTCGCACCTTGCTCAGCGCGTGCTGGTACTCGGCGGCTTCCAGGCCCAGCTCGTTGCTGATCTGGCGGATGACCTCTTCCTCCACAGTGGACACCGAGCCGTCAGCGGCGGCGACCGCGAACAGGGCGTCGAGCAGGCGCAGCCGGTCTTCGCGCGACGAGCTGGCGCGGAACTCGCGACCGGCCAGGTAGCCCTCGGTGAGGCCGAAGAGGCGCTGGTGCACCTTGGCCATCTCGACCACGAGCGCGGCCTCGGCCGGCTCGAGGTGGGCGCTCTCGGCGACCAGCTTCTCCATGCCGCGCACCTCGTCTTCGCTGATGTCGAGATCGGCGTGGGCGACGCGCGTGAGCAAGATCGAGAAGGTCCCGACGAAGCGGGCGTGCTCGGGTGCTAACCGGTCGAGCGCGGCGCCGATCTTGCGCACCATCTCGACGTCAGTGGCGATGAGGTCTTTCTTGGGCGCGAGCCCGAGCCAGGCGAGGATCGACATCGCCTGGATGATACGGTCAGCGGCGGTCGCGTCGAGGCTGTTTTCGTCCCGAGAGCGCGGGCTTGACGGATCTGGTGGCCGGCGTTGCGGGCCGGACCGACTTCACGATCGGGTGCTTCACCGTGGCCTTCACGCGCTTCGCCGGCGGCTTGGAGGGCCGCGCGAGCGAGGGGCGCGGCGCGGCCGGAGCTGCCTCCGCGGCGGTCGCGGGCGCGGGCTGCACAGGCGCGGGTTGCGCAGTCGGAGCAGGAGCCGGATGCGTCGGAGCCTGGTGCGCCGGGCGCGGCCGCGGCCGCGGCGCCAGGGCGACCGCGAGCCCAGGCGAGAGCGGCGTCGGCGTGATCGCGAGCGCGTCGGCCGACACCAGCGGCACGATCTGCGGCGCGGGCAGCCGCAGCATGGGCGGCTGCGCGGCCGCCACGCCGCCCCACAGGCGACCCATGACCAGCGCGCACAGCGCGAGCGCCATGGCCGCCGGCGCGAAGCGGTAGCGCGCGATCGCCTGGAGGCTGTGCTGCGTCAAGCCGTGCACGCCCAGGAACACCGCGGGCAACATCCACACCGGGCGCCAGAACGAGCGCACGATGTACGCACGCCCCGCGGCGACGGGATCGATCTTCGGATCCAGCCCGCGCAGCACGCCGTCGACCAGCATGGCCGAGCGGAACAAGAGGAAGTACTCGGCGCGGAAGCGCAGCCCGTGCCGCTGCGCCAGCGCGAACACATCGCGCACCAGGCGCGAGACCGGCACGTCGCCGAGCGGTCCGCCGAGCAGGCCGATGACCATGCGACCGAGGTCGCGCTCGACCGCGCCGCGATCCAGATCCGCGGGCGCGTGGACCATGGTGAGCAGCGCGCGCGCCAGGCCGACCTCATCGCGGCGCAGCGCGGCGATCGCGAGCTGGCGCAGCGAGCGGCGCATGGGCGCGTCGATCATGCCGACCGCGCCGAGATCGAGCAGCGCCAGGCCGCCCTGCTCGCGCCACAGGATGTTGCCGGCGTGCGGATCGGCGTGGAACAGGTCGCCGCGCAGGTATTGATCGGTGAAGCACGCGACCACGCGCCGCGCGGCGCCCACGCGCAGCTCGTCGCCGGCGAGCGAGGAGACCTTCTTGCCCTCGACGTACTCCATGGTGAGCACGCCGGCCTTGCTGAGCTCGGCGTACACGCGCGGCACGTGCGCGGCCCGTCCGACCACGCGCCGCATCTGGCGCAGCGAGTCGGCCTCGCGCGCGAAATCCAGCTCGGCGGTGAGGCCGCGCGCGAACTCGCGCACGAAGCCGACGGGATCGTGCTGCGCCGCGCCGGGGAAGCGCTTGATCAACTGCTCGGCGAGCGCCTCGAGGAGCTCGACGTCTTCGGCGACCGAGTTGCGGATGCCGGGGCGGCGGATCTTGACCACGACCTCGTCGCCGGCGAGCGTGCGTGCGCGGTGGATCTGCGCGATCGAGCCGGCCGCGAGCGGCTGCTCGTCGAAGCGCCCGAAACACTTGGCGATGGGCGCGCCGAGCGAGGACTCGACCTGGGCGCGCGCGACCCGGACGTCGAACGGCGCCGCGCGATCCTGCAGCGTGGCCAGCTCGCGCGCGAACGCCGGCGGCAGCATGTCCTCGCGAGTCGACAGCACCTGCCCGATCTTCACGAAGGTCGGCCCGAGCTCGTCGAGCGCGCGCGCGAGCCGACGGCCGGCGCGGGCGGCGTCGAGGCCACCGGTCGCACCGTCGAGCAGCCCGAGCAGGCCATGGCGAACGAGCGTCTGCGTTATGCGACGCATCCGGTTCAGGTGGGTGAGCTTCAGGGCGGCCATGGCGAGCGTGCTGAACGCAAGAGTCGTACCGCAGCGCGTCAGCGAGGCGCTACGCGCACTTGGAGGGCTCGGGTCCGCTCGACTCGCGCGAAATCGGAGGGTGGCTGCGTGGTTTCGCGGCACTCGCGCCAGGCCGAGCGTCGAGCTTCGTCGACGAGCGGGTCCCGCGCCCGCTAGCGGCGTCGCTTGGCGGTCACGGGCGGCGCCGCCGCAGCGGGCATGCCGAAGCCCTCGGCGCCGCGCAGGAACAGGTCGATCACCGCGGGCATGACCACGTCGAGCGCGGGCGTGCCGGTCTGCGCCCACGCCATGAGCGCGGCGAACACGTCGAGCAGGAACACGTCGGCGAGCATCTGCGCGGGCAGGATCGACACCAGCTCGCGGTTGGCGAGCGCGCGCTCGACGTGCTTCACCAGCTCGAGCCGCAAGGGCTCCTCGTCGCGCTCCTGCGGCACGCTCACGATGCGCCGCAGCCCGACGACGCCCGCGTCGGTGAGCAGGTCGCGGCGGTGGCCCCAGATCTCGCCGAAGGCGCTGCAGGTGGCGTCGAGGACCTCGCGGAAGGGACGGTCCGCGGCAACCGCGGCCATGCGCAACACGATCGCGCGCTCGCCGCGCCGCACCGCCTCGTAGAGGATGTCTTCCTTGCTGGGGTAGTGGAAGTAGAAGGTGCCGCGCGCCACGCCCGAGACGCGCACGATGTCGTCGATGTTCACGGCGTCGTAGCCGTCGCGCTCGAACAGGCGCATGGCCACGTCGAAGAGCTGCTGACGCGTGGCTTCTTTCTGCTGCGCGCGGCGCGTGGCCATCAGCCCCGCACTATAGCGGGGACGAGGCGACCGCGGGGACGCCGCGCGCGCGGCGGTGCACGACCACGTTCACCAGCGTGGCGAAGGCGGTCACCGCGATGATCACGGCAAGCGGGGCCGGGGCCGCGAAGCGCACCGCGATCAGCAGGTGGAAGGCGTAGAAGGCGAGCGGCAGGGCCAGGAGCAGGCGATCGGGTGCCGCAGCCACGCGCCGCCGCGCCGTCACCGTGACCAGGAAGCTGAACGCGAGCGCGACCGCGACGAGGGTGCCGTGCGCGACGCCCAGCTTGGCGAGCAGGTGGAAGGGCACGAAGCAGAGCAGGCCGCCCACGATGGTGAGCGCGGCGAACGGCACGGCCCAGGCGATCCGGCCGAGCGTCGTCACGCGCGGGCCCATGGCGGCGGTGAGCGCGGCCAGCACGCCGCCGAAGCACAGGTGCCAGTAGTAGCTGGTCACCGGCA
>JBKJOI010000608.1:0-3206 GCA_046595695.1 Haliangiales bacterium
CTGCCTGACGGGGGCTGCCCGGAGCCGACGCTGACGACCGCGTTCGAGGTCGAGGGCGACTGGATCCGGGTCAGGTACGTGGCGATGTTCCGCGCGCTGAAGTCGCTCGCGTAGCCGCCGAGCAGCTTGATGTTCCTCGGATTCGCCGACGACGTATTGATGATCACGTTCTCGACGTACGTGCCGCCGGCCACGCGTATCTCGTAGCCGGTGGCGACCGCGTTCACGGCGGCCTGGATGGTCTTGTACGGCTGAGCGAGGGTGCCGCTGGAGACACCGCTGTAGGCGCCATTCACGTAGACGATGCTCCCTGGCGGTGGGGCGGTGCCGTTGTTCGCGGTGGCGGGCACGGAGGCGCTGGTGGTCTGATTGCCTGCGGCATCGCGCGCCCGGGCCGCAAAAGTGTGTGTGCCGTTGCTCAGCGTCGTGGTGTCGAGGGAGATGGCATAGGGCGCGCTCGTGTCCTCGGCCCCGACGGCGACATCGTCCACCAGGAAACGCACGCCTGCCACGCCGACGTTGTCGCTGGCGCTGGACGACAGGCTCACGGTCCCGGTCAGCGCAGCGCCGCTCGACGGAGACGTGAGGCTCACAACGGGCGCCGTGGTATCGCCACCGCCGGCGCCCTGCGAATAGACGATGGTGAGCGTGGGTCGATAGCTCACGGTCGTGACCTCACTCGAGTAGAGGCGCGTCACCTTCTCGTTCGCTTCATTGAAGAGCAGGATGCCCTGGTTGGTGGCCGGAGCATCGATCCAGCTCTGCACGACGGACGGGTCGAGCGCGACCGACTTGACCTCCACGCCGTTGCCCACGAACCCCGACAGGGTGAAGCTCTTGCCCTCGATGAGATCCGTGCCGACGCCGCGCGCGCCGGGTATGGCCCACGCGGCACCCGTGGCGCGGTTCGCCCAGCCGAGGCCCGCGCCCTCGTCCGGGTTCCAGGCGGCCTCGAGATAGTTGCCGCGCACCGTGAAGCCGGTCGCCCAGTTGCTGAAGGTGAGCTGCAGCGTGGCCGAGGTCACCGTCGCGCCGGCCGGTAGAGCCAGACCATCGAACCGGAGGAGGCCCTCGGCCTGGTACGCGCCAACGCCGGCGTGGTTGTAGAGCAGGATGTTGCTGGCGGTACGGGTCGTCGTGCCATTGGTATCGGCTTGGCTGGTGACGTTGACGTCGCGGGTGCCCGTGTAGCCGACCACACCCGTCTGGTAGGAGGCCGTGAGCCCGAGATCGCTCGACGAGATCTCATCATCGAGTTCGTCTTCGATTTCCAGGCCGCACCCGTTTGTGAGGAGCGCCGTGCTTATGGCCACAAGTGCCGGCACGAGCGCCCGCGTCGGCGTTCGACTTGTCATGAAGCCTCCCGTCCCGGGACCGCCAAGGGCCCGGGCGCGTGTATTCGCGACCTCGGATCACTCGGCTAGCTTCATCGGAGCAGCTTCCGGGCCAATTACGTGCTCAAAGTATCGCGCCAACAGATGGCCGCAAAGGCAAACATCGGCGGTCAGATGCGCGGATCGAGCGGCGAGTCGGCGGCGCGCCATGAGCCGCCACGGTGAGCCGTGGGTCCTCACTGTGGCGGCATCGCACGATCCGCACCGCCAACCACCGTGGTTGGCAAACAACGGTCGTTGGCACCTCACGCGGGCACGCGCGCCTGCGAATTCGCGGAGATAGCCGCGGCACTACGGATGCAACCCCGCGCCACGAATCGTGGACGAGGAGAACAGGACAATGAAGACAGGAAATCGAAGGACCATCTGGACCACCCTGGCTGCCTGCGCGACGCTCACCGGCGGCTGCTTCGACGAGGGCGAGCTCGAGGCCGAGCTCGAGAACGGCGAGCTGGCCGAGGCCGACCACGCCATCGAGATCGGCACGAACGACGCCAGCACGGCGGTGCGCAACGCGGTCGTGCTGATCGGCGGCTTCTGCACGGGCACGCTGGTCGCACCCGACGTCGTGGTCACGGCCGGGCACTGCGGCTTCGACGACCCCGCCTTCGCCGACGGCAACTGGCACGCGATGTCGCCGGTCACCATCTTTTTCGGGCCCGACCGCGCGGCGAGCGTCGCCACCGCGACCGCCAACCAGGTCAGCGCCCCACCGCTGCACACCCTCGGGTCGTGGCCCGACGACATCGTGCTGCTGCGTTTGACCGCGCCCGTGCCGGCCACGACGGCGGTGCCCCGGCCCATGTTCGTCGACCGGCCGGCGACGCTGAGCGCGGCCTCGACGATCTTCCAGGTCGGCTACGGCGGCGGGCGGAACCGCCGGTTCATGACCGGCTCGAGCTACCGCGACTGGCTCACCGTCGGCCTCGATTACCTCATGAACGGGTTCGCGTACACGGCGACCTTCGCCGGCACCGGCATCGGCGATCGCGGCACCAACATCGAGGGCGGCGACTCGGGTGGACCGATGCTGCTGGGGAGCTCAACCAGCTTCGTGATGGGCGTGCTCAGCCACTGGGAGCCGTACGGCATCGCGACCTTCGGACCCGGCGGCGAGGGCCGCCCGGTGCTGCGCACGTGGCTGCAGGGCAAGGTGCCGCAGAAGCCGGACTTCGACGTCGTGTCCGTCAGCGTGGCCGGTTGCACGGGCACCGCGGGCCAGCCCGTCGTCAGCGTGCGGCTCAGGAACGCCGGCTCGCGCACCTCCAGCGCCTGGGTCGACGTCTTCCACGGGCGCGCGGCGGCGCCGGCGATCGGTGAGCTGTCGACCATCTTCCGCTCCTCGGGCAGCGTCGCGCCGCTGGCCACGATCGACATGTCGTTCCCCCTGCCCCTCCCGCCCGGCCCGCGCCGCATCGACGTCCTGCTCGACACCACGCGATCGGTGGCCGAGCTCGACGAGAGCAACAACCACGGCATGGCCACGCTCACCCTGCCCGACTGCAGCTTCAACTGACCCGCGGGCAGCGGCGCTCTCCATCGAGATGAGCGCTGGCGGAAGACTCCAATGAGCCCATGCTTGGCACATGAGCCATCCAAGCAAGGATCAGATCCGTCGCACGCTACTGGAGCAGCGCGTCCGTTTGCTGGCAGTGGAGGCGAGCACCGAGGCCCAGGAACAGGCGCTCCTGGCCGAGATCGAGCCCGACTGGGAAGACACCGCGGCGCACGTGACCGCAGCCAGGCTCCTGGCCCGGCTGCACGAGACCGAGCGGCTCGAGGTCAGGGCCATCGATGCGGCGTTGAAGCGGC
>JBKJOI010000627.1:0-3328 GCA_046595695.1 Haliangiales bacterium
CGCCGGTGATGACCATCTTGCCGAACGCGGTGGGCAGCGTGTATGTGTCGCCGTGGCGCGCCTGGGCGCGCAGCGCCGAGCCGTACGGGTCGCGCAGGTAGCCGATCGTCGAGAGCAGCATGCTGCGCGGACCGGGCGGGAGCGCCATTGGCGGAGTCTACTCGCCTTGCGCGATGAAGAAGCGCGCCTGGCGCAGGCGGAGCTCGTCGGGCGCCGTCTCGAACAGTGCGAGCCCCTTCGCGGGGGCCGGGCCTTCGACGCGGAAGCGGCACGCGGTGACCCAGCCCGCGGCGATCGGCGCCTCGATCGAGAGCTGACTCCCCGGCGGCATGAGCGACAACAGCGCGTCAGCGGTGGTCCGCAGATCGCCGAAGCGCACCTCGGCGCCGGCGCTCACGAACAGCGAGCGCACCGCGGCCGCGTCCTGTGCCGAGACCGCGCGCGCAAGCTCTCGCACCGTGCGTACGCCGCGCGAACCCACGCCGCGCCAGACTGACGCCGTGTACGCCCAGACCCAGGCCGGCCCCATCTTCCGCAGCATGCGCGCGAAGATCGCCGTCATCGGGAGCCACGCGCTCCAGCCCGAGCCGGTCGTCGAGAGCTTGCTCTGCTTGAGCGTCCAGTGTGCCGCCATGCGCTCCAGGCGCCGCGCGCCGTCTTGCTGCAGCGAATGGTAGAGGAGATAAGCGGGCACCTGCACGCTCACGCCCGAACGCATCTGCGTGTGGATCACCACATCGCGCAGCACGTCGTCGCCCTGGATGCAGTCTTCCTTCACCTCGAAGCGGATCGCGTGCGGCGCTATGAAGGTGTCCCAGAAGCCCTCCAGCGTTCCATCCCGCTTGAGTGCCGCGGCGGAGCCGACCGGGTCCTCGACGGTGGCATCGTCCGCGAAGAGATCCAGCCAGGCTTGCCGGTCGTGCGCGGCGACGTGAACAGGTGATTGCTTGACCAGCGAGAGGAGGTCGTCGTGGGCTTGCAGCATGGTCTCGTCACGGGTCGTCGCACAGAACGCGGGCCCGCCCAAGCTCGAAGTTCCGAGCTGGTGCGCTTGTCCAATAGCCCTGCCGGTGCGAGCATGGTGGCTTGTCTCTGTCTGCGTGGGCGATGCTCGTGATCGCTGCCGGGGCGAGCCTGCTAGGGTGCGGGCGCCTCGGCTACGACGCGATCGATGACGATGCCCCCGATGGCGATGCGGCGATCATGGACGCAACAGTCGACGGCGACGGCCCGCTGCCGGACGCCACCGTCGATGCTGCCCCGGATGCCTCACCAGACGCGGGGCCATGCACCAACCCGGCCGACTGTGGCGCGACGAGCGCCTGCGTGGAGGGCAAGTGCACGCTCGCCCAGCGCGTGTTCGTCACGGCGGCGGCGAGCAACGCGGCCTTCGGCGACCTGAGCGGAGGCGACGGTCTCTGCCAGCTCTATGCGGACACCGCCCAACTTGGTGGATCGTGGAAGGCCTGGCTCTCGAGCAGCACCACGCACGCACGGGACCGACTCAGCCAATCCACCCTGCCCTTCCGGCGCCTCGACGGCGTGCTCGTCGCGAACGACTGGAACGGTCTGGTGAGTGGGACGCTGACCAACCCGATCACGGTCGATGAAAACCTGGGGCTCCAGGAGAACGCCGAGGTCTGGACGGGCACGAACAGCGCGGGAGCCATGACGTCCTCCGCGTGCGCCGACTGGAGCAATGGCACGATCAACATGCCCTTCGGCACCGTCGGCCTTTCCTCGGCCACCGGCGCGACCTGGAGCTCCACCTACTTGCAGTTCTGTGATCGGACCAACGTCCACCTGTACTGCGTCGAGCAGTAGCGCCGGCGACCCGACCGCTGTAGAGACTCTCAACAGCGACTCTCAACGCTCGCACGGTGACCGAGGAGAATCTCGACGGGCCTCGCACGACGCATGTGCGCGAATCTCCCGGTTTCGGCGGTGGCCCGACAGTTGCTCTACGGGCCGCCATGAAAACCATGATGAGAAGCGGAATCGCACTCTCCGTAGCCTGCAGCACGCTGGCGCTGGGCTGCGAGGAGCAGCCGGTCGAGCAGCCCGCCGAGCAAGCAGACCACACGCAGGAGATCATCGGCAATCTGGAGCAGGCCGGATTCCCGGCCGACGACATCGCGGTCGTGGATGGCGTCGTCTACGTCGGGGGAGACGCCCAGGTATCGCTGACCGCCTCGCGCGAGATGCTCACGTCCACCGACTCGGTTGCGCGGCAGTATCGGACGACCAACACCATCAGCACGGCGCTGACCAAGATCTGTGTCGACGGTTCGACGTTCACGGGCAAGTTCAGCACGGCGCTCGACCTCGCGATCGAGAACTACGATGAGCTGGCGCTCACGTTTGCGATGGCGCGGACACCCAGCGCTGACTGCAGCTTCACCATCAACGCCGTGATCCTGCCTGGAGGCGCGGGTGGCAGGTCCGGGTTCCCAGCCAACGGCGTGCCGTTCGCGACCGTCGAGATCTTCAGCGGCCTCAGCACGTACAGCGTCGACACGATCGAGCACGTGATCACCCACGAGCTCGGCCACACGATCGGATTCCGTCACACGGACTTCTTCGATCGCCGCATCAGCTGCGGCAACGAGGGCTTCGACCCCAACGAAGGTGCCAGCGAGGAGGGCGCGATCCACGTTCCCGGGACGCCGACCGGCGCGACGGTTGGTGGCTCGCTCATGAACGCCTGCTTCCGCCAGCAAGAGACCGGCGAGCTCGCCGCAAACGACATCACTGCGCTGCTGGACCTGTACCGCATTCCGGATATCCTGCAGCACCAGCGCTGGGCGACGCAGCAGGGCGGGTTCTGGGACGCGCAGCAATGGGTCGCCGGCGACTTCAACGGTGACGGCAAGCTCGATCTGGCCAACGTCTTCAATGAAGGTGGTCTGGCGTCGATCGACGTCCACCTGTCGGGCGGCGGCAGCTTCGGGATCCAGCGCTGGGCGACGCAGCAGGGCGGGTTCTGGGCCGCGCAGAAGTGGACGGCGGGCGACTTCAACGGCGACGGCAAGGCCGACCTGGCCAATGTGTTCAACGAGGGCGGTCTGGCCTCGGTCGACGTCCACCTGTCGAGCGGCAGCAACTTCGGCTGGCAGCGCTGGGCGACCAAGCAGGGCGGGTTCTGGGACGCACAGAAGTGGTCGGCGGGCGACTTCAACGGCGACGGCAAGGCCGATTTGGCCAACGTCTTCAACGACGGCGGGCTCGCGTCGATCGATGTCCACCTGTCGGGGGGCGGCAGCTTCGGGCACCAGCGCTGGGCGACGAAGCAGGGCGGGTTCTGGGCCACGCAAAAGTGGTCGGCGGG
>JBKJOI010000651.1:0-4071 GCA_046595695.1 Haliangiales bacterium
CTCGCGGCCGCGCGCATGCCCGGCCCGGGCCAGCGCCTCGGCGATGGCGACGCGGGTGACCTCGGAGGGCTCGGCCTCGATCTGCTTGATCAGCTCCTCGAGCGCGCCGGGGTGGCCGGTGCGCGCGAGCGCCATGGCGGCCTCGCGGCGGATGCGCGGCGAGACGTCGGCGAGGTAGCCCTCGAGCGTGGCGCGCGCCTTCGCGAGCATCACTTCCTTCGTCGGCGACACCGGCTCGGCGGGTACGATCGGCGCGGGCTCGGGCGCCGGCGCGGTCGGCAGCGCGTCGGCGGCGGCGGCGGGCGACGAGCGGCCCGGCGACACCGTCTGCACGATCGCGCCGCCGATGCCCGCGGCGACCAGCATGCCGATGCCGGCCAGGACCACGCGACGCTTGGGCCGACGATGCGACGCGTCGGCGGCGTGCGGATCGTCGCGCGGGCCGTCGCGGTGGTCGTCGCGGACGATGGCGGTCGGCGTGGGCGGCGCGATCTGGCGCCGGGGCAGCGCCGGGATGGGCTGCGAGTCCCAGCCGTCGTCGACGCTCTGGGGCACCGGCGCGGGCGACGAGGACGAGAGTTTGTGAGCCTGGATCGAGGCCGCCGCGGCCGCCGCGGTCGGTACCGGCGTGCTGGCGCGCGGCAACGGTCCCGGCACGGGCGTGAGCGTGGAGCCGGGGCGGGCGCACTCGGGCGAGCAGTACGTGATCACGCGGCCGCCGACGATCTTGGCGGCCGGCGCGCGCAAGGCGTCGACGGTCTTCTGGCAGGTAGGGCAGATCATCTATCTGGTCTCTGAGCTCACGTCGGCGACAGCAGAGGCGCCACGATCCCGATCATGGGAACACCAGCACCGCCGCCTCGCCGTGCTGAGCGATGAGGCTGTCGATGTACGCGATCAGCCGATCGCGACGCTTCATCATCGCCGCGATCTCGGGATCGGTGAGCAGACTGGGCCACGGTCCGGTGTCGGTCATCATCGCGTCGGTCACATCGTCGCGATCGAGCGCGCGCAGCGCGTGGTAGAGGCGCCTCGAGAACTTCTGCGAGCGCTTGAGGTAGATCCGCACCTTGAGCTGGCCGTTGCCGTCCAGGCCGAACGACAGCGCGTTGTCCATGAAGTACAGGCGCTTGCCGTCGGGTGAGGCCTTGGCGTTCGAGCCCGACCAGCGATCGAAGTTGTTGATCAGGAAGTCGAACGCGACCATCTCGCTGATCTGCGGCATGAGGTGCGCGACGTTGCGCGGGATGACCTCGCCGACGGTCAGGTAGCGCTTCCACAGCACGATGCCGTCGACGCTGTCGATGCCGAAGCCCTGCACCTTGGCGTCGACGATCTCGGGGATCCACCAGGCGACCGAGCCGGTGACCATGCCGTCGGTGGTGCTGGGCACCTCGAGCTGGAAGCGCGGCATGACCTCGCGCGCCTCGGGCGTCATCGCGGCGATGAGATCCTCACGCGGGTAGGCGCCCGGGATCGCCGGCGCGACCGACGACAGCCCCAGCATGCGGTTGATCCGGTACGAGGCGACTTCCTTGCGCGGGATCGACTGCATGTTGGTCTGATCGGGCTTGAACGCCGCCCGGCCGCCACTGATGAAGTCGAGCCGCATCGACACCGACGAGCCACCGCGGTTGAACTTCACCTTGATGACCGCGTGATCGCGGAGCGGCTCGATGAGCACCTCGTCGGAGAAGCCGAGGAAGTAGCCCATGGGCGCGGGCAGGAGCGGCGGCCGCGCCGGCGGCTCGAGCGGATCGAGCGCCCGCCGGGGTTCGTCGGTGAGCCGCGGCGGCCGGGCTGGCTCGCGGGCCAGTTCCTTGAACTGTGCCACCGCCGCCTGCGCCGATCGCGTCTCGAGCACCTCGCGGGCACCCAGATAGACGGCTCCTGCGCCACCCGCCAGCAGGGCCGCCCCCACCGCCAGTTCGAGCAGGACGTACCTGACTAGCCGCACTGGAACAAAGTAACACGCTGACCCACAACCGATCCAATTCCCGGCAGTTAGCCGCCTTTGTTCACAGGCTGAGCCAACCAGTTACGGGCACTTGCACGGCACTTCCGCGGGCGCGGCCGACGCGCTTCGAGTACCCGGCGGGCGCCGACTAGCGCGACGCCGTCTCTTCTATGTAGGCGGCGCTGCGATGCCGCGCTGTCGGCAGGTGCGCGTCCCAGCAGGCGGCCGTGCAGAAGACCAGCTTCATCCGGCCCGCATTGCATGCTGTCACCGAGCAGCGCAGGTACTTCGCCCCGATCCTGATCGGCTTCCGGCACATGGAGCACACCGCGAACTGGTCGCCGGACATTGCACGCGAGCCTAGCACCTCCGTGTGCGACCGGCGACCGGCTATCGACCGTGACGATCGAGAACCCTACGGCGGCGCGCCGGCGAGCGCGGCGCGGATGCCGGCCTCGAGGTCCTCCTCGAGGCCGCTCACGCTGCTCACGCCGATCTGCACCTGGCGCACCACGCCGAGCCGATCCACCAGGACCATGTGCGGGAAGACGTCGACCTTGAACAGCGTGGCGGCGAGGCCGTCGTGGTCGTGCACCACGGGGAACGGGAGCTTCAGCTTCGCGGCGTACGCGGCCGCGCGCGCGTCGGCGTTCTGGCCCTGGTCCTCGTTCACCGACCAGATGTCGAAGCCCTGCGCCTGGTACTTCTCGTACAGACGGAGCTGCACGGGCACGGTCAGCTCGCACGGCTTGCACCACGTCGCCCAGAAGTCGACCAGCACGACCTTGCCGCGCAGCTCGGCGAGCGAGCGCTCGCCGAGTCCGTCCACCCTCGGCAACGCCACGCTCGGCGCAAGGTCGCCCTTGCCGACCGGACGTAGCCGCTCGCAATTCTGCAGCAGCCAGGCCGCGTTCACGGCGAGCATGGCTGCGAACAGCGCAAGCACGCCGCGCCCGACCCAGCCCGCGCCGCGGTCAGAGACCCGCATGCGTACCCTCCCCTGGCGGCCGGCTCACGATCGCGCGCTGGCGCGCGTGCCGGACCGCCATGCCCAGCCAGCCGGCGAGCAGCGCGAGCGCGACCAGCCCGATCAGATCGTTCAACTGGTGCGGCGGCCGCGCGCCCGCGACCGTGATCACCAGCGACGCGGCCAGGCTGAGCGCCAGGTACGGCAGCCACGCCACCGCCGCGAGATCGAAGTCCCGCGCCGGGCTGCGCCGCTTGCCCGCCGCCAGGGTCAAGAACGCGCCGCCGCCGAAGACGAGCAGCAGATCCAGCCCGATCGCCGCCTGCAGCCGCGGCGCGAGCGAGCCCAGGCCGGGCAGGAAGCCCACCGAGACCATCGTCCACGCCGCCGCGACGATCGCGCGCGCCTCGACGCAGAGGAACTTGAGCACGAGCAGCGTCGCCACGTCGGTGAGCCCGGCGCGGCCGCCGGACGCGTCGGCGAGCTCGAAGGCGCGGCGCGGCGCCACCAGCGCGAGCCCGATCCGGGTCGCCAGCGGCGGGACGGGTGCGCCCGCCGGGCCGGGTGCCACGGGGCTACTTCCCGCCTGTCTTCTGCGTGACCAGCTTCTTGGCCAGCGTCGACAGCGCGTTGGGGATGCCCTTCGACTTGGAGAGCATCTTGAGATCCTTGTCGTGCAGCATGGTCAGGAAGCGCATCGAGAGCGCGATCGGACACTTGGGATTCTGTACCAGGCTCAGCTTGACGCCATAGAGCCGCGTCCATTCCTTGGTGGTCGCGATGACACGGATGACGTCGTCGGAGAGGCCGCGGTTGCCCGCGTACTTGGCGACCTCGTTGTCGGTCATACCCGGGGAGCGGATCGCGGCCAGCGCGACCATGCGGTTCGAGTCGCGCACGAGCATGGCGCGCGCGAACGCGTTGCCCAGGGTCGCCAGGCGGATCTTGGCCGGGATCGACAGCTTGCCGATCGCGGTCTGCTTCTGCTCGGTCGTCGCCGACGGCGCCACCGGGTTGCCAGCCTCGTCCTCGGCCATCAGCTCCTCGAGCGAGGCCTCGTCGACCACGAGGTCGCCGACGGCGAAGCTGGTGACCTGGCTGAACGCCGCGTCCTGCGCCGCGGCCACCGCCGGCGGCGGCGGCTTGT